>NZ_JBPOEU010000060.1:0-5433 GCF_051251695.1 Maritalea sp.
ATGAAGGTTACGATGAACCAGAAATCCTCCTTTATCAAACTACCCTAAGATGTTCCACATGCGTTGAAGTCAGACACTGCACGCAATTTTTCACGTGCTTCTCGTGGGTCGATTTTCAGTTCTTCGTAAATTTGCTTGAGCGTGATGATTTCAGTCATGATCGTCTACATGTTATGATGATCGATCGATAAGGTAGTCCATAGCATCTTGTCAGGGATGATATCTATTTGGAATTGGATATTGCCGAAAGCGGGTCTGCGGATTGAAGTGTTGGGTTCAATGAGTGGCGCTTCGGCGGGCGCCATAAATTCTACAAATTCAATTCTATCCCCGTCTGCCAAACTCCCAAAATCCAATTTGGTTACTTAAATTGTTCCTGAACCCGCAGCATTTACGCTTCGCCAATATGCTTGGTCTTTACCAAATTTCTCGCAATCTCTGGGTCGTTGCCGTCGGTTGGCCACCCTTCGCGTTGTTTGCTTCTTATGCCATCATTTTCTTCGGTTTGGTCATGGAATAGCACTACGCTTGTGGGGTAGGGCATATCGATTGCTGCGTTGTCGAGTGCGATGTAAACTGCTTTGATAACTCTGGAAAATGTGTGGGTTACTGTTTTACGGTCCGATGCTGTCCACCAGCGTAGTCGCACGATATTCGAAGAATCCGCGATAGCCCATGGCAAGGCTTCCACGCCGAGTTCTACGTCGACCCCTTCTACATCTAGGGCGGTTTTTTTGATGATGTTTATCGCCTGTTCCCAATCATCATTGCAACCAATGCCAATATCATATTCAGACCGACGATTTTCAAATGCGGTATTGACGATCACAGCATCGGTGTAGATGTCGGAATTTGGAATAACGACCCGGACACCGTCATAGGTCTTTAAAAAAGTAGCTCTTGTTTCGATCTTTTCAACCGTACCTTCGTGACCGCCAGATACGATTTGGTCGCCAACTTCGAACGGCTGGCGTAGCAAGATTAGAATGCCAGCAAGCATGTTTTGCAAGATATCTTTGAACGCAAACCCAATCGCGACGGAGCCGATACCTAGACCGGCAAACAGATCAACGGGTTTGATAGATGGCACAACGATGGTGATTGCAAGCATGGCGCCAGCGAGAATGGTCGACCATCGCAACAAAGACCCAAGAACAGCGCCCAAACTATCGCGTCCTCTTGAGCGGGCAGCGGAGTTTACGGATGTTGAGACGAAATGGGCGACCACCATAAATATGATAAATAGAATAATCGCTATGCCAATATTGGGGAGCAGGCGTAAAAACCCGTCGAGCCAACTGTCTAGCTTCTCAAATATGTTGCCGATATCTGCGTCAACTTCGTCCATTGGAATTTCTCCGCCCTAGTGCCAAAAATAAAATACCGCCCCAATTGCTTGGGGCGGTATGTATATATGCGAGATAAGATTGGCTATTACTTTTTGCGAAGCATTGAAGGAACAAGCACGTTAAGTGTTGTACCCTCATCGCGATGTTTCGCGCCAGCAACGGCTGCAAACCAAGCAGCTGCAGCACCAAGTGCTGCGCCAGCAGCGGTTGCAAAACCAATGATGACTGACTGATTGGTCGCCCAATTTTGCAACTCTAATGATAGTTCTGGGCCATCAGCGACGACTAGTGCTGCGGTTGTTAGAATACCAGTTAGGGTTGCAGCCATTGCAACGATGACAGTTGAAACGGCCCAAGCTGTTATGCCGTGGACGCCATCGCGGAATTCCACTTCATCAGCGGACGCGTCGTTCATTGTCATGCGCATACGTCCAGCCAAATAACCAGCGGCTGCTGAGCTGCTGACGGAGACAAGAAGTAACCACAAGCCAGCTGCGATGAAGCCGTATGAAACCGTGTTATCGGCACGGATTGGATCTGAAATGGCCAGCCCGGCAGTGGCGCCAAACTGAGTAAGAATTGTCGTTATTGCGATCGCAACAACGGCACCGGCCCAAACAGGGCCCCATTCCAAATATGACGTATTGGATGACGCTGCGCCTCGCGACACAATGTCGGTTTGTTGAGGAGCTGCCATGATCAACGTAGTCCTAGAGCTGAAAGAATAAAGAGTACGATGACAACGAGGCCGACGAGATAAATAATACCGTTCATGGTTTTTTCCTTTGACGTTTTATTTGTGTAGCGGGCCCAATTTACATGGGCCCGCAATTATCAGCAATAAGGCCGATGCATTTTTTCGGCTTAGTTTGCTTTGTAAGCAGGTTGTGCCATCAGCGCTTCTTTTGAGCTATCGACATAGACACGGACGTCAGAGCCGTCTTTGTCTGTTACAATGTTCAACTCTTTAAGCGTTACCGCGATGCGGTGTTCGCCCATTTCCAAGAAGCCACCAATGTCCAAAACGGCTCTTTCGATTTGGCCGTCTTTGCTCAGAAGAAGTGAGCCAACTTCGCCGATATCTTCGTCAGATGAACCGTAAACGCGTGCGCCCAAAAGTCTCTCTGCAGTTAGCTCTTTCATTTCGACCGTATTGTAGCCTTCACGCTCAACAATTGGCGCTGTCAACATTGGACGATCAGCGTTTGTCATTGTGACATTTTCCGATTTATCCATCATTGTTGATTTATATTCAGGCGCATCTTTAAGAGCCTGTGCGTTTGATTTTACAACAAGGAAAAAGCCGTCGGCATCGTCTTGTTTTTTGACGAATTGGATTTCACTCATTGAAACCGCAACGTTTTTCTCGCCAATGCCGATGAACCCACCAATACCCAGGATAACGGCCAAAACTGATCCGTCACGCGAGAGAATGAGGTCGTTGACTTCGCCAATATCATCCCAGTTGGCTTCGTCGCCTTGTGCGATCATCACGTCGTTTGCAATGGCCATTTCAGTTGAATAGACGCGCATGCCGATAACGTTTGATGCCGCAAGATCGGTTTGTTGGGCTTCATAGGTGCTGAACATATCAGAGTGGGTGTGAGAGTCTGCGTAAGCAGATGTTGACAACATCAAAGCAAGCGCCGTCGTTACGAAAAGATTTTTCATTTTGGTTTCCCTATCATTATGAGATATTCGGCGCGGTGAGGCGCCGGTCTTAGGTGTTAATTTTCAAAGTTCGTTCGCCGTAGAAGCTGGAGTTCGTCCCTAGCCAAAAGGCATTGGGTCTCCAGTCGCTCGTTTTGGTTTAAGAGCGGGTCGCGCTCGCCACCGCATCGACGTGTTTTGACATCTCAGTCACCCCTCACTCGCACCACTATTTGCTGTGTTTAGTTTGAGTGAGGCGATTATGATGATGTCGGTTCGGCTAAGGTGTGAACTTGTAATCAATCGTCGATTGATTTGGACCATTCGTCGACTTCGCGTTCGGCTTCTTCTTTTGTCTTGCCGTAGCGTTCTTGAATACGGCCAGCAAGAATATCTTTTTTACCAGCAGCTTTGTCCAAATCGTCATCAGTAAGCTCGCCCCATTTGGTTTTTGCTTGGCCTTGGAGCTGCTTCCATTTTCCTTCGATAATATCCCAGTTCATAGTGCATCCCTTTAGATTTCCAGTTTCGGATAACGCTTTTTAACAAAGCGCATCATCTCTCGCTTTAAACTGGTTTGATGCGATGGCTTTTTAGTTCGGTCAGGCTGAACTAGACCGCTCACTCGATTGTTCTTTCAAGTGGAATTTGCAGTCCTGAGGATACCAAGCTCAAATTGGCCTGTGCATTTGCCCCTCAGATACGAGATCACATAAAATTGGAGTTGAATGTATATGACAATCAAAAACCAATCTGACCTGTTTGTGCATACCCTTAAGGATATCCTTTATGCGGAACATCAGATCGCAATAGCTCTGCCCAAAATTATCGGTAAGACTGGAGACGGCAAACTACGTGGTCTGTTTGAGGACCATCTGGATGAAACGAACAGACATGTTTCTCGGCTTAAAAGGGCGTTCGCAGTGCTTAATGAAAATGCCGAAGGTGTGAAGTGTCCTGCCATTGATGGCATCATCGATGAAGCTGTGGAACTAATGTCTGAAATTGAAGACCCCGATACTCGGGATGCGGGACTGATTGCGGCAATGCAAGCCGTTGAACACTATGAAATCACGCGCTACGGCACTCTTTGTGTTTGGGCTAAGCAGCTTGGCCATATCGAGGTCAAAAATCTGCTCGAAGAAACCTTGTCCGAGGAGAAGGATGCTGACGATAAATTGACTCAAATCGCAGAGAACAGCATCAACACAAAAGCATTTGTTTAGTTCGTTGATACAGTATGCAATAATGATGTTGATTTGGCTTCTTACGTTGAGGTGGCTGGATATAGCTTAGTTTAGTGGAGTTCGACCGATGAGTGAAATTGCTAAGAGTTGCCTTGTCGAAAAACTGTCGCACTATATTGAGCTTGATGAAGACTCGCTTCGCCATATCGCAAGCCTTGAGCAAGACGAAAAAGAATTTGACCGACATTCAGAAATCAATCGGCCAGGTGCGGATTCTAGCTTTTTGCATGTGGTAAAAAAAGGTTGGCTTTACACCTATACAGACATGCCAGATGGCCGTCGCCAAGTTGTTCAAATCCATCATCCTGGTGATGTCGTGGGTTTTGCTGATGTTGCGTTTAAAAATGCGTCTACAACATTACGCACAGCAGAAGATGCGATTTTGTGCCCTTTCCCCAAAAAGCGTTTGGACGTTATTTTTGAAGAATCCCCTGTGCTGACCGCACTGTTATTTTCGTTGGCAGTTAGGGAGCATGCATTGTTGTTGGATTCAATGCGGGTTATGGGGCGAATGGATGCGCGTGAACGTTTATCCTACATGTTTTTAGATATTTTGACTAAACTTAGAGTAACCAATAAATCGATTACAAACACTATTCGGCTTCCCCTAAATCAGACGGAAATTGGCGACTATATTGGCCTTACCAATGTGTATGTCAGCAAGAGCCTCATCGCTTTGGAAGAAGATGGCGTGATTTTGCGTAAGGACAACCAACTGACGATCCTGAAGGAAGATCACATGGCTCGTATGTGCGATTTTCAAGACAGGTATCTCGAAATCGATACATCATGGTTCCCCAAGGCACGGCCGAAATCTAGCTAACGTTGAAAACAAAAGATCAACTTGTTGTCGGCTTTTGACAGCTCATTATGTGCTGTTTAATTGTCATTTGTTTGATCCTTCCGCGTTGATTTAAAATAGCCAGCTGACGTATGAAGCAGAGATCAGCAGGTGCAATATCACTAATTTGCCTCGTGAATGCTAACTTAAATCAGCTGCCCACTTAATGCCTTTTTTTGCGCAATTAGTAAGCCAAATTTTAGCTGGCGATTTACCCATGATCAAAAGAGATACCTTACGGTTCAAACCTGTCTGACGTCAGCGCCAATGGTGTCCGTCATCAAATGAAATGGGTTATTTAGAGCGGTTTGATTACTGGAGGCTCTGGTTCATTTGCTTATTGATT
>NZ_JBPOEU010000061.1:0-5319 GCF_051251695.1 Maritalea sp.
GGGGAACGCACACGCACCACGCTGGAGACGCAGTGCACCGAGGCGCAGGCGGCCGAACAACAGGCCCGAGACGCTGCCACAGAGCTCGAGGCGCAACGCGTCTCGCTGGAGTCTCGGCTGGCGGATGCCCAACGGATCATCGAGGCCCTGATCGACCGGATCGGCGAGCCGCCTGAGCGCTCTGACGCCCCTTGAATGAACCTCGCCAGAGACGAGAGCCCCAAGAGCGACCTAATCGGACATCGAGAGGGTCGAGAAGCGGCCTCTCTGCCCGCCTGAGCGATTTTCTGCCCTCTTACGCAACTTCCGTATTGCTCGCGGAAAAAAGCGGCTCAAAAAGCCGGAGAGGCCCGTTCAACGACGTCTGAACACCGCGCATCCCATCAAGGTGGGACAGGAGGGGTCGATAAGCTATATACTGAATGTATATAGCATTGTCATCAGGAGCCACTATGCCCACCGGATCTGTCTTCGTGAATAACCGAACCCAGGCTGTACGCCTGCCCGCTGAAACCCGCTTTCCGGACGAGGTGAAGCAGGTGCGTGTCCGGGTGGTCGGCCAGGACCGGGTGCTCTCCCCGATCACGCAGTCCTGGGACAGCTTCTTTCACGCGGAGGAAGGGGTCTCTGAAGATTTCATGACCGAACGAGCCTCGCAAGAGCAAGCCGAGCGTGAGTCGTTCTGATGTTGAAGTACCTGCTGGACACCAACATCGCGATCTACGTGATCAAGCGCCGACCGCCTGAAGCGTTGGAGCATTTCAACCGCCATGCCGGACAGTTGGCCATGAGCGTGGTGAGCCAGGCGGAGCTGATCCATGGGGTGGAGAAGAGCGAGCGCCCTGAGCAGAACCTGCGGGTCGTGGAAGACTTCTGTTCACGCCTGACGCTGCTGGACTACGGCCAGAAGGCGGCAGCGCACTACGGGGACATTCGGGCGAACCTGGAGCGCAAGGGGACCCCGATCGGGGTCAATGATCTGCACATCGCCGGACACGCTCGTAGTGAAGGACTCACGCTGGTGACGAACAACCTGAAGGAATTCGAGCGTGTCGAAGGTCTGCGGTTGGAGAACTGGGTATCTCCACCGTGAACTGACAAGCTCCAATTTCTTCCTGTGGTGCCCTCTGTAAGACCCTTTGATGCAAATAAAAAAGAAACAGCAACCCAAAACGTTTGTTGTTTTTATCTTTTAATAAACAATAACTTTTAATACTTTGTCGTTTTACGAAACACTGTATTTTACTTATAAATCAATAAGATAGAGTTGCCGCAAGAAGTTAAAGGTGTCCGTCTATGGGTAGTTAAGTGTCCGTTTATGGGGAAACCTGAATGTAAAGGTGTCTGTTTATGGGTAGTTAGGTGTCCGTTTATGGGGAATAAGGTGTCCGTTTATGGGGAAATCTAGAAAAACCGTAGCTAACTGATTGCAAAGCCATTAATTTTTAAAGGTGTCCGTTTATGGGGAAAGTAAGATTTCGTGTTCTTTAGGTGTCTAGATATCTATTGACTGTTGGACACTTTTTCATATACTGAGCACCAATCGACTTAATCTCTAAGCTCGGACTTATGTGAACCCCTCTCGACGTGGCTAAAAAAAAGGAACTTAAAAAGCATTCGTCAGCGATCCATACCAACGGCAAGCTTTCACTTCTCGAAAGGAAGCTCTCGAATGTTCTGCTCTACAACGCGTACGATGATCTACTGACTCAACGAGTCCATAGCATCAACATCTATGCGCTTGCCGAAGTATCAGGCTTCAATAGCCATAACGTTGAGGTGCTGAAAGACGCTATCCGCAACCTTGCCAGCGTCAAGATTGAATGGGATATCCGAAACGAAGACGGATCAACGAAGTGGGGTATCTCAACACTTCTTTCGAGTGTTGAGATAGAAAAAGGGGTGTGCTCTTACGAATATTCTCGAGCGTTGTCGGAAAAATTCGCCAGCCCGGAACTCTACGGAATCATCAACCTTGAGATACAAAAGACCTTTACCTCAAGCTACACGCTCACAATCTACGAGATCTGTTCCAGGTACAAAGGAATTCTGAGGAATAGAGAGACTGCATACACTCCGTGGTACAGCCTCGAAGAATTCAAGAAGTTTTTGGGAATTGAAGACTCCGAGTACTACAGCATCTTCAAAGAGCTCAACCGAAAGATCATCAAGCCTTCTGTGAGTGAAATCAGCGGTTCTCTGAAGAAGTACATTGGAACCGATATCGTCATCGTGCCGGAATTCAAGCGAATTGGAAGAACGGTTGCGGATATACGCTTCAAAATTACGTCAAACAAGCAGATCCCCTTGGCTTTGGAAAATAGAGAATACGAAGCTATTCGCAAGACAGAGCACTATTCACAGCTCGTAGAGTTCGGAATGAGTGATAAGGGAGCTATTCATGTCATCAAAACGACAGAACCAGAACAACTCACTCGAAACATTGAAGCAACTCAGCAAGCCGTACAAGCGGGTTCTATCGCTTCTTCCGTCACAGGCTTTCTTTCTCAGGCCATAAAAGATGACTACAAGCCGAAGGTAACCAAGACGGAAAAACAAAAGGAAGAAGAAAAGCGAAAGAAGCAACTTGCCCTAGAACAAAAGGCAAAAGAAGCCCAGCAAGCTGAGCTGGAAAAACAGCGAAAAGCTACTTCAAAACTCATTCGGAGCGAGTACATCCAAGCGTTAAGCGAAGATGTACAGGCCAATCTGTTGGAAAAGCTGAAAGAAGACAAGCCACAAGCGATAAAGAAGCTTATCAAGTCTCTTGAAAGTCCACAGATAGCGAGTGAGCTAGACGCGATGATTCCTGGGTTTGAAGAAGAGCTTGATTCTAGGCTAGAAGCCTAGCCCCCTCCTCTACGGCGACCTGCTTTTATCGTTTTCGCGCAAATTCATCGCTTTCGATACATTCGTGTGTATCAAAAGTGTGGGTACCAATCCAATCATCGGCGCTTAAAGTTTATCTGCATATCGAAACACACATAATTTTCATTAGTTTGGTGTGTAACGAAAGTATGTTAACCAACAAAACTATAGAAACATTTGATATCTACGAAAGATTGACTACACTACTGTGTATTGAATGTATCAATACATTTGTTTGTTTTGATACTTTCGTGTAAACAGAAACTATTGAAATTACCGTAAATGAAAATCGCCGTATATTCAGCCAAGGGCGGGGTAGGGAAGACACCTATCTCTACCAACATTGCCCTCGATAGGGATTACGCCATTGGAACCAATGAGCGTTTTCATACCTATGAGTCAATGCAGGGCATCAATGAGGACGAAAGGTGGTTAGCCGTCGCAATGGAAGAGGAGTTTCCGGACTTCTCTGAAATGGAAGATGACATTGATATCGTGTTTGACCTAGCTGGTTCGATATCAGCTCAGTCCCACTCGATATCCTCAGCTATCAGGCAGGCAGACTTTGTCATTGTTCCAATAGAGAATGAATTCAAGTCCATCACGAGTGGGGTAAACACACTTCTTGAAGTGCTCGCTTTTGACAAGCCAATACTCGTGGTAGCAACAAAGCTTGAAAAAGGCAAGAAGGAGGTTTTCACTGATTGGATGGATTCGGCCGACTTTTTGAACGTTGCTGAAATTGTTCATGCAAGAGCAGGGAAGGACATCCAGGTGCTGCCTCTGAAAAAATCAAAAGTCTTCGACACGATCTTCGACAAAGAGAAGTCGATTCAGCAACTTTGCGAATCCGACGCTTTGGCAAAGTACACCTACAAAGAAGTTGCAAGACAATTTGAAGCGATATATTCCTTTATAGATTCAATCTAAGATTATGAACGAAACCGTAAAGAAGAAGAATTCCCTCTCAGCGATAAAAACGCAAGCGCCAACAATGCTTCGCCCCACTGTAGAGGGAAAAGCAAGGTCCGAGGAAGAGAAGCCAAAAAGGACAAGGGAGTACAAGCAGAAAGGCAGGACCGGAAGGCCGCCAAAGAAAGCGGGAGAAAAAGAAAACAACAGGATAGCGGTGTGTTTCAACGACGCTGAGCTGGCGAAGATCAAAGAGCTCGCGGGACTCGTCCCGCTCGGAACATTTCTAAAGCATCACCTCAAAGAAACGAAACTCATAGATTGATTTCGTGTGTATTGAATGTTTCGTGTGTTTCGAAATACTTCATTGAATAGAGGCGCTTACAAAGAACGACCGCAGGACAGATTCAGTTATTTAGAAGAACATCACCCTGGAGGATCCAAAAGCCCCTCTTTTTTCGGTCGTTGCGCGTAGTTGCACAAACGAACGTTTGTGCAACTCACGAGGAATCAAAGCCTCTAGGTAGATCGCGCTCTGATAGAAGCCTGGTGGGTAGGGTTTCGCGTCAACAGCGAGTATCTCAAAATACACTTGTGCGACACCTGAGTTGCAAGAAGTTGAGGAGATCGAAACGGAACAACAACTCCGCCAGATCGAGGCGTATTTGAGCCGATTTGGCTAGGTACCACGCCACATCTGGAAACTCGGCACGAACGCGGCGCTACGCATTTCGGATCTTCTCTGGCTGTTTCAATCCGAGGCGAGCAACCGGAACAGGCGGCAAGTACCCCAAGCCAATGATCTATTTTCCAGTTTTTGAACAGCTGGAGCAGAGCATTCCGCCAAGGACACACTCCACACAAGATCCACAGCTATGCACTGCATGTGACGAGACCAATCGTAATGCGCGATATAAGGAGATCTCGACGACTTCCAAAAAATAGTACTGCAGTACTATTGACTTTTAGAATTTAACGAGTATATTGAGACCACAAACAAACGACATAGTACAGCAGTACTAGGATTCATATGAGCAAAACACGACATATTGAGCACCGTATGAGTGAGCGTGGAACAAATGATCAACTACTCCAAGTCACCCAACAATTCGCCAAAACCGTAGTTCGTGGGGACGTCGAAAGAAAGGTTCTAAACTGCAAAAATATTGACCAGTTCATTGATGAGTTGGACGCAATGTGTAGAAACCCAGCCCAAGGACGGGATATAGGGGGAGTTGTGCTAGTCAGCTCTCTTGATGACATCAAAATCACTACATACCGGCTAGACAGCTTTAAGCGGGGTCACGCTGCGTGAGCGAACTAATCAGTCAATCCCCACTTTCATCATTATCGACAGCCGCAGCACATGCGCATGCAGATGCCTTTAAAGACGGTGACGACGATTTACAGATTTTATCTCAATGGTGTGTTGTAGCTCGAGTAGCACGATCCTGTCCCGAACTTAGATTTCTTATCGAAGCAAAATCCGACAATATTTTTGCCGAAGAGGGTGAATCAAGCCTGAGAGAAATTCTAGAG
>NZ_JBPOEU010000062.1:0-5176 GCF_051251695.1 Maritalea sp.
AACTGCGTGTGACCAAGGGGATAGTAATCTTCGCCAACGACTTCACCGCCAAGGAATTCCTCGATGTGCTTGCGGGCGATCTTGTTGGATGTGCGTGGCCAGATATAATCGGACCCCAGCAAATAGAAGCTGTTTGCCCCTTTGGTTTCCTTGACCCAATCAAGCCCTGCGATAATTTGCTGCGTGGCCTCCTGGCCTGTGTAGATAACGTTGGGGCTTTGCTCAAGGCCCTCATAGAAGGTCGGGTAGTACAGGAACCCGTTGTGCTGCTCAAAGACCGGAAGAACGGCTTTGCGACTGGCAGAGGTCCAGCACCCCATAACGGATGCAACCTTGTCACTGACCAAAAGCTTACGCGCTTTCTCGGCAAAGGTCGGCCAGTCAGACGCGCCGTCCTCCTGGATGATCTCAATCTGACGGCCCAGAACGCCGCCCATTTCGTTAATCTGGCTAATCGCCAGCTTTTCCGCCTGAACCGATCCCGTTTCAGAGATTGCCATCGTTCCAGTTACAGAATGTAGGATACCAATTGTGACAGTGTCATCGGTGACGGCAAGGCCGGTCGTGTTGACCTCTGCGGTTGGGTACGCCTGCGCACGCAGACCAGATGGTGCAAATAGTGCGGCCCCGAATGCAGCGCTTCCGGCCATCATGGCGCGTCGGCTAACAGCCATTGGGTCCTTCGATGAGGGTTTGTCGGACATGTCAATTCCTTTTTGGATGCTAAAAGATTGGGCGATTCTATGTTTCGCTCGCTCTGTCAGGATCAGCGGAATAGTCGTAGGCGGATATACGTCGATTGACGTATATGCCTGCGCATTTTGTCCCTTATGATTTCAGACCAACCGGGGTTCACAAAGCCGCAAGCACGATTCTAGCAGCGTTTGCTGTGACTTGTGCCTGTTGTGGGTTCGATAGGGGATATGTTGCAATGGTGACCGCATTAAAGGCGACCAGCGAGAAACGGACGTATAACCGTTGGGTCGCAAATGAAACGATGGAAGACTTCGCCTTGCGCTTTACAGCCCGCAGGGCGCGGCGTTGGAGCTATGCGCGCGTCGCCAATACTGCCATCGGATCAATCTCGTTTCTGGCGCTTGAGGCAATTGGCGGCGCAGTCACAATTACCTACGGCTTTGATATCGCCATCGCCGCGATTATGTTTGTCGGTGCACTGCTGTTCCTGACAGGTTTACCAATTTGCTATTATGCGGCGCGATATGGCGTCGACATCGATTTGCTGACGCGCGGGGCCGGATTTGGTTACATCGGATCAACGATCACATCACTGATCTACGCTTCATTCACGTTCATTTTCTTCGCACTTGAGGCGGCAATCCTAGCGCTTGCGCTCGATTTCTTGTTCGGATTGCCCATTTTCTGGGGCTATGTCGTCAGTTCTTTAGTCGTGATCCCGTTGGTCGTGAACGGGTTTTCAAAAATTTCGTCGTTCCAGACATGGACCCAACCACTTTGGGTTGTTCTGCATATTCTGCCGTTCGCTTTGTTGGCCTTCGTGGGCTATGATATCGACGCTTGGGTAGGCTTTGAAGGAACGGAGGCGGGCAAGAGCGCGTCAACACTGTTGATGTTCGGTGCAGCCTCCGGCGTTATCTTCTCGCTGGTCGCACAAATCGGAGAACAGGTGGATTTCCTGCGCTTCCTGCCGGAGCCGAAGACTGCCCAAGACCACCGAAACTGGTGGACAGCATTGGTCATAGCCGGGCCTGGCTGGTCGGTAATCGGTGTATTAAAGATGCTCGCCGGGTCGTATCTGGTCACATTGGCGGTGCGCGAAGGGGTCCCGCTGGCGGATGCCGGCGATCCGACGTTGATGTATTTTACAGCCTTTGACCAGGTCTTGGGATCACCGGCGATAGTGCTAATCCTAACCGGCTTGTTCATTGTGCTCTCACAACTCAAGATCAATGTGACCAATGCCTATGCGGGGTCCATCGCATGGTCGAACTTCTTCTCGCGCCTGACACACAGCCATCCCGGACGGGTGGTTTGGCTGGTTTTCAACGTGGGCATCGCTTTGATGTTGATGGTATTGGGTGTGTTTGAGGGGTTGGAGCAGGTGTTGCGGCTGTATTCCCATGTCGCCGTAGCCTGGATCGGCGCATTGGTGGCTGATTTGGTGGTCAACAAGCCGTTGGGTCTTAGCCCAAAGGGAATAGAATTTCGCCGCGCGCATCTTTATGATTTCAATCCGGTTGGCATTGGCGCGATGGGTCTTGCCTGTATCTTATCACTTGTGGCCGTATCAGGCGCGGCAGGGCCATTGGCACAGGCATTTTCAACGATCATCGCACTCGGGTCCGCCTTCATTTTTGCCCCGCTGATCGCTTATGGCACAGGCGGGAAATACTATTTGGCCCGCCCAACGGCCCCGGACGCGCCAAACGGGCTGCAAAGCTGTTCGGTCTGCGATTACCGTTTTGACGCCGAAGACATGACCCACTGTCCTTTTCATACCGGTGCCATTTGTTCATTATGTTGTACCCTGGACGGCAATTGTCAGGACGCCTGCAAACCGCATGCGCGCTTTGAAAACACCTTCCGAGCAATGCTGAACCGACTGTTCTCTCCCGAAATCGTCACGTTTTTGGTCTCCCGCCTCTCACGGTTCGTGGTCTACACCAGTCTCGTTGGTGGCTGTTTCGGCGCATTTTTACTCTTGATACGCTCGCTTGAGGGATCTGAAAATTTTGTAGCCGTTCTTACGGTGATCTTCGGGATTGTCCTGATCATCATCGGAATTTCAGTCTGGATGTTCCTCTTGGTCAACGAAAGCCACCGCGGCGCCCGCTCAGAAACCAACCGACAAACCGACCGCTTGCTGCGTGAAATTCGCGCACACGAACGCACGGACATCGCGCTGCAAGCTGCCAAAGACAAAGCCGAAGCAGCAAATCTCGCAAAAACTCGTTACATGACCGGCCTCAGTCATGAGTTGCGAACTCCTTTGAATGCAATCTACGGCTTTGCCCAAATACTGGAGAGAGATCCGAAAATTCAGTCACATCGCAAGGATTCAGTGACAACGATCCGGCGCAGCAGCGAGCATCTTGCAGGCTTGATTGAGGGGTTGCTGGACATTTCTCGGATCGAAGCTGGCCGCCTTGAGATCATGCGCGACCGGATCAGTCTGCGCATGTTTCTCAAACAGGTCGCCTCGATTTTTGAGGAAGAGGCCCGCAGCAAAGGTATCGCCTTCGAGGTCGAAACCCGCGGCAATTTTCCGACGTGGATTGCCTTTGACGAAAAGCGTTTAAGGCAAATCCTGATCAATCTGTTGTCCAATGCGTTGCGATATACCGAACAGGGCACGGTTCATTTACGGGTAACCTACCGCAATGAAATTGCACTGATCGAAGTAACGGATACAGGCGTCGGCATCGATCCTCAGTTCTTACCCCGCATATGGCGTCCGTTTGAACGCGCCAATCACAACGGCGCGCGCGGCTCGGGGCTCGGATTGACGATCACAAAGCTGCTTGTTGAAATCTTAGGCGGTGACATTGAGGTGGAAAGCCGCGTCGGGCAAGGCAGCACGTTCCGCGTCAAGTTGATGTTGCCCTCTGTTGCACATGACAGCATTCATGAAGATAGCATCGCCCGCGACGCGCGATCGCTCCCTGTGATCGGCTATCACGGGGCGCGTCGCTCGATCATGGTGGTCGATGATGATTTGCATCATTTGGCTTTGGTCAGCCATGTATTTGAGCCGCTTGGTTTCGCGGTTGTTACGGCCTCAAATGCCGAAATTGCGCTTGAGATGCTGGCAGATTTCACACCGGACCTCTTCATTTTGGATATTGATATGCCGGGTCGGGATGGCTGGTCGCTTGCGCGCCACCTACGAGATGGCGTCTTGGTCGGGGTCCCGATCATCATGATTTCGGGGCACGCGAAGGACGCGAAGATGCCGACGGAACAGTTGGTACTTTATGACGCATTCATCGCGAAACCCTACAATCTTGATGATCTTGTGATCCGCACGGCTGAACTTTTGAAACTGGAACTCAAACTGCGAAATGCTGTTGTCGAAGTTCAAGATCAGCCATCCGAACTTTCGGCAGAACACGCAACTTTCATTGTTGAACTTGCACTGTCTGGCCAAGCGTCAGCGCTGCGCCAATTTCTCAGTGAACTTGAAGACACAAATGCTTGCCCAACCCAACTGCTCGCGACCCTCAAAGCCCAACTTGCGTCCTTTGATCTGAATGGCATGGCACGACAACTTGAGGTGGACATCAATGGGTGAACCTTATGCAACGGAACAGAATATCGCGCTGGTTGTCGATGACGATCCGGATTCCCTGATGATGGTTTCAGCCGCATTGGAAGAGGACGGCATGTCCGTCATCGTCGCGCGCGATGGTCAAACCGCGATAGAACTGACCGCGCGGGTAAATCCCGATGTCATTCTTATGGATGCAATCATGCCCCGCATGGATGGGTTTGAAACTTGTCGAAAACTGAAACAGGGGAACCATCCTACACCCGCCCCAGTCATTTTCATGACCGGCCTGACCGAACCTGATGATGTCTTGCGTGGGCTCACTGCGGGGGGGGTGGATTACATCACCAAGCCGGTTGTCGTTGATGAATTGGTGGCGCGGATAGGCATCCACATCGTAAATTCTAAGCTAATCCAAAGTGCCCGGGATGCACATGATTTATCCGGCCGCTCTTTGCTGGCGTTTGATGCAAACGGTACTTTGCGCTGGGGGTCCAAAATGGCCATGGCCGCGTTCGATATGTCTGCGGCAGACTATGAAGTGCTGCAGGCTTGGTTGCTAAATTGCGCGCGAAAACCCGTGTCGCAAATCGCACCATTGATCATCGATCACTATGATTTTCGCTATGTAGGTATTTCAAGTTCGAATGAAATCCTCGTCAAATTTACTCAGGGCAAAAACGAAACCAATGAACAGATTTTAGGACGGCTATTGTCACTCACCAGCCGTGAATCCGAAGTTCTATATTGGTTGACGCTTGGCAAGAGCAACCGTGATATTAGCGCGATTCTGGGTCTGAGCCCTCGCACTGTTAACAAGCATCTTGAGCAGGTCTTTCAAAAAATGGGTGTCGACAATCGGACCTCCGCGGCTGTTGCCGCTGATCGAATTTTGCATGCTTGACGATAAAGGTATTTTTCTCGTTGCGG
>NZ_JBPOEU010000063.1:0-5121 GCF_051251695.1 Maritalea sp.
GATGGATGGATTGGCCGCCTGCGTGTCGGTGCTCATTCAATCGCAAACGGCGTCCGTGGCTGCGTTGCACGGCTTGCTGAGCGAGGGCTCGAACTACGGGAATTTGCGCAGGCAACTCGAGACGAGCTTGAAATTAGTGAAGGCCGCCGAAGAGAGGCTGAGACAGAGCTAGACACGCGCGAAGTTGAGATGGATCGGGGGATGACGCATTGATGCGGCAAGACCCACCTGCAATTGGTGCCCATAAATTCGCTTAGCATCTGGTGTTTTCGTTGGCGGTGAGCAGATTTTTTCTAGATAGATCGGTTCATTGAAACTCTGTGGCAAAGGCAAAAAATGGATCACGAAGATGTAGTGTCACTTACCGGTCTGGATACAATCTGCCGTTATCAAGAGCTAACAAAAATTGGGGATAAGTCGCTCCAAAATTACGCGACAAAGACACGAGAGTTATTCGGCCCAGTGGCAAAGTCCTTCGATGACGACAAGAACGCTGAGTGGTTCATTCGCAGCTATTTGGCATTGAAATTTGTTCTGGCTTCGACCGTACTTGGTACTTCTGCGAACCACGCTGATAGTGAAAACCTCAAAATTACTTTGCCATATCTGAACTACTATACGATGCTAAATTGCGCGAGGGCGTTCATTTTCACGCTACCGTGCGTCGAATGGAGGGACGAGAAATCCATAAAAATGACACATCAGAGTATTATAAAAACAACCGGAGACAAACTCCGGCGTGTTGATGAGGGCGTAGCGCTCGCCATTAAATCTAGGCTGTTGAATGGCCAGAAGCAAAGAGAATTGTTTTCTTACCGATTTCCGGCCAGCGGGTTGAGTGTCTTCGACGGCGAGCTACTCAAGGTCGGGGAAGCCATTGAAACTGCGAGATTACTGGCTGAGTTAGCTCAATTTAACTTGTCTTGTTTAGAAGCCGCCGTTCGAAAGCATACGAAGTTGTCCTTTATGGTTGGAGAGCAGGATAACCTCTGGGACCTGATGCGGTACAATACAATGACACAAGAGCTGATAGATGATGATGATTATCATCGCGTCGGATATTTCGTTCGAAAATATAGATACCCATCAGAACTGGTTTCGTTAGGAACGCATGGTCTATTGGAGGATTTCTTTGGTGCTTGGGTTAGCGAAGATGAGAATTCTCAGGGATACAATCCGGATGAAGACTGGAACCTTCTACTCGATTTCCCCTAATCGGGGGGGCAAGTTCAGCAACAACCACATTCGAAGTTCTCAGAACGAACAGCCAGTCCAATAAGGCTAGGTTGTAGGTAATGCAGCGGTGCTGATGCTGGAATGCAATACCTACGTTGTTATGAGCGGCTCAATATTAGACACGTCATTTTTTTTTACAGCTATCGCCATGTCGTAATTTGTCTGCAAGTTCATCCAATATGCCGGTGTCGTGTTAAAAACTCGGGCGAGACGCAGCGCCATATCGGGCGTGATCCCCGTCGTGCCCTTGATCAACCGCTCGATCCGTGCCCGAGGCACGCCCAGATGTCGCGCAAAAGCAATCGCACCCATGTCCAGGGGATCAAGGTAAAGCTCTTTCAAGACTTCACCGGGGTGCACAGGTTTTTCAAGCAGGCTCATCAGTATATCCCTTCGATGGTACCCAAAAACCTAGTTAAGACCGTAGCGAGAAGATTGTGGGGCGGAGAGCAGTGGTTGGCCGCAGTACGGCAAATTAGGTCATCTGATTGAAAGATGACAATTAAACTAGCGACATTGCCCGTTTAGAGCGCAGGGCAGTCTAGTCATCTCGTGGTTCGTTTGGCGACGACTGTACCATTGAGAATCCGACGATTGATTTTGCGTTTCCACTCTAGCTGTTTGACGGAAAGATTCCGCTTGCGCTTTGTTTGCTGTAGAAAAGAGAGCTCTTTAGCATCGTACAGATACCCTTGTTTGTAGGCATAATCGATCAAGTCATCGTTGGCATTTGCACTATCGTCCTGCGCAATCCTCTTCAGACCCGCGAAAAGCGTGCCTGTCGAAATACCCATGAACCTGTTGATACAAACATTGCCAACGTAGGTTTGATGACCAGTCAGTCGGTTCGTAATGAAACAATGTTCTTTAATATCTTGCCCGCATGGGCAATTGTCCATTTCTTCTGAAACCTCAACGGCAGTGAGACCCCACTCTGCCCTCGCAGACCCGAAGTCATTGGAAGCAGAAAGGGGCAGAATATGCGCTTTCAGCCGTTCAAAATTGTGACTTTCCATTCGTCTCTCCCTTCTCTCAAATATGGATTATTAGATAGCCGAATTTGTTTTCTCTTAAGGCAACGTTCGATCGATAAGCTCAATTTTGGTATTGTCTACACCGACATCAAGTGAGTACCCACGAGCGAGCTTGGATCGACATATTTCCTGCATTGCATCCAGTGCCACCTCGAGGTTGTCAAAACAATCCAATCGAAACTGACCCCAAGTTCCACGTCTTCCCCATTGGCGTTCAACAATCTGGTTGCCCCAAAGACCCATTGAAAGAGTCATGTGGTAGAAACGCGCTTTGTTTGAAGAGACGTCATCGTGATACAGTGTAATTCCAAGACGGGCTTGAGAGACGTTCAGCAAGCAATTCATCTGTTAGTACCCACCTCTCGTTAGCGGCGTGGACGCAGCCTTGCAGCAGCTTTGATGTCTTGAGCATTTGCACGACTGGCCTGCAAAGACTGGCGCATTTCGGCAAAGACGGGTTTGGTTCCACCAGGGTCGCGGATTGTAAGCAACACAGCAAAAGGAACCCCTGCAACTGGGAATTCAGCTTCTGCGCGTACCAGACTAGTAACCTCCAGCCGCCACTCAGACGTTTCCCCGCGTTCATTGAGATTTCGGCTATATTGTTTTGACGGCCACCATTTCAACCCATGAGTAATAAGGGCCTTCTCTGGGATGCCCAGACCAGACGAATTAGGTAAATAACGCGCATCAACTTGGTTTGTGTACCCATACTGACCATCCTGGTTTTTTCGGTTCTGTCTTTGGCGCAAAGACGCTTCCAAATTCACCCTGACAAACTCGGCCCCAAAAGCGGGATCAAGGGGTGGCGCATAAACCAGCGTCATTTTGACTTGGCCAGAACATGTGCTTTGCGGACCGACAAGGCTTTGAGGCCAAGAAAAGGGAAAGCGAAGGATCGCGGGGCGACGCGCCCCAATTGTTAATCGACTTTGAAAGACCATCGTGACTTCATGATCATCTGTTTCGAGCATCTCGGCGACGTTGGTCGGCTGACCATATCCGGCAAACTGACGACCAATGTCTTTCATGCCGCGCTTCGTGAGCGGATCGGGCGTGTTTGAGTGATGCAATAGCATAGCCCGTAACGCCTCAGAGCCCAGTCCGCCCTGCGTGTCGCGATCTAATCCAGCAAGGAGTCGAGAGATCAGCGGAGCCGCAAAGCTGGTTCCCGCCACATCCTGAGAAACCCCAGTAGTGGTGATCGATTTCAGGCCAGTTGGATTTCCCGGACCCACACCTCCAGTACCACCATACGCCGCAACATCAGGCTTAACGCCGACTTGAAGGCCTGGGCCGCGTGTTGTGTACACTGTTGGTGCGTCTTTTATCTGCGTCGTGTTTGGTGGGTTAAGTGCGCCCACAGATATGGAACGGACGCTTTCGGATGGCTGAAAGATCGTGTCAGGCTGCGTTCGCGATGCAAAATAGGATACAACATCGCTCGGCTTCTTTTGCCAAGGTGCCCGAGCTTGGCCAACTGGAAGATTGCCTGCCGAGTTCACAAAGATTACGCCGTAGGTGTCTGCTATCTGATCAAGTCGCGCAGCATAGAGACCATACCGATGACGATCGACGTCGGAGGTCACATTGATCGACAAATTGAAGATCTTGACGCCGTGATCTTCACTAGCTTCAGCGACGGCCTGTTCCAGCTCCTCCAGGAAGTCAGAAAATCCATTGGGGTACTTGTCTAAGAACGGGCCCTTTGGGAAAAGCGGAACATCATAAAGAAAGCATCCACTGGTCTCCGGTGCGACAGCAAGTCCGTTGAGGCTTTGGCCAAGGGCAATTAGCCCCGCAACGCCCGTTCCGTGGTTTCCGTCAAATTCATCATCATCGAGAAAATCAAATCGACCGGAGAGCCATGAGGACAGAATGTTGGAAACGCCTGAGTCGATGACACCCACGATCGGATATGGGGCACCCTGAACGGGCGCGGGGATGGCCACTTGGCTGCCGCTGCTTGTTCCAGATTGTTGCGGAGCGGGAATGTCCTGACTCCCCAATTGAAGTTGAATAGGTGGGTTGATTGCACGGACAAGTGGATGAGCTGCGAGAGCGGCAAGTGCTTTTTCATGACGATCTGATGACAAATCAACTGGACCACTGCGCGTGATGGCAGTTACATCACGCCCTGCCAGTCCGAGGCGGTTATCGACGAGGGCTGGCTCATCACTTTGGGTCAGTTGAAATTCTAGAACGGGAGTTCGCCCGAGTTTCGTCGCCAAAAGTGTGCGTGTGCCTGGACCAAAGCTCAGCAAAATCTTTTGTAAGCTGTTCAAAAGGGCCCTGTGGCCTAGCGGATCGTCAGTAATTACGTTTTGAGACGGGGTTTCGAATAACTCGATATGATACCCCGAAACGGTGTGCGGATCAGAAAACATCTGCATGGCCGCTGCCGTGGAGAAATTACGCTTTCCTGCAACCGGAGCAATTTCAATGCTGTCGATTGCACCGACTTCTGAACGCGCGGCTGATGGCGCTGAATAAGGCAAACCAGTGTTTTTTGAGATGTTGATGACAACAGTTTGCTCTGCTTGTTCGACCCTGCGACGTAACGCTGAGAGATAGATGAGCGGGGCACGAAAATAGAGTGTCCCAACCGCGTCAGCCCCGACACATGGGAATTGATCTTTTTGAAAGAGCGACGTGACTGGGCGATAAGATTTTGCCAACGCGGCTTCCCGCATTTGAACTCTCAAGAATGTGGCGGGGCCAAACTGACTGGCTTGAACAGCGACGATAATGGCGTCGATAGACTGCAGAATTTGTGTCTTGTGAGCATTGAACTCAACATCGGCATTTTCAAAGAAATCTTTATTGCCGCCGCCTTGTCCAGGGTCAGGGG
>NZ_JBPOEU010000064.1:0-5049 GCF_051251695.1 Maritalea sp.
ATCTGGCACGTGGTGATCGGCGCGGTCACGTCGCGGTTGATTACAAAGGCGAAGTCTATCCGATTTCGCGATGGACGACGTTATTCTTTGTCCCAAACTTCTCTAGGAACATCTCATAGGCAGCTTTGTTATGACTCAGTTCCGAGGGATTGCTAGACCGACTAAGAATATGTTGAATTTCATCGTTCGATGCCCCACTAATCTTAGCGCGCACAGCAGCCGTTAAACTTCCATAATAATCATACCCATGCGAAGCTTGCATCCGACGGCCAATCTCGCCGACTAGTTTGGAGTGGGACATCGAATAATATCGAATGAAGGTATTTAGGCTTAGAGTTAGCAATGCGCTGGATTCTGTCATGATTTTCGCCCTAAGGTTGCTTAATGCAAGAATGTCATACTTACTAAAATATGCAACCACGACGAATGAGTAGGTCCTCGGAGACAAGACCGCTGCGTTCCTCTATGCCATTGATCAATATCTTAGATGTGATACCTGCGGCGCAGCGTTGTGCGATACTCCAAGGTCCAGATTGAGCCGTTCGTAATACTTGACATAAGAGGCAGAGGGCGGTCATTCACTTCGCTTATCATATAGGCCTGTTGCTGTAGGTATGTTCCAATGCTTAGGACTCTTCCTGAAAGTTCCATAATTTGGGATGGAGGCAGTTCTCATGATAAATAGAAAACTTTAGATTCATCGTGGGTTCAGAGAGCTCAAATATGCCGAGGGATTGGCGATGCGCCTCTGTATGCCCAACATCTGCACCCTAAATGGGAGTTTCAGGCCGCGATGTGCCTTTTTAGAATCAGGACTTAAATTAGCGTGCTGGAATGCCAATAATGCGTCACCCCTAAGTCACCCCTTTATTATACAAAAAGGCACAGGGGACTGCATTTGAGCTGCATTTGACGAGGAATTTAATATTTCTGAGAATATTTGCATCGAGGCGTAAATGGCTAAGCTATTGCAATATAGCAATAAAAATGGTGCACCGGACGGGAACAACCTAGAACCTTTTTCCGCACCGGAACTGCTTGAAGAATTAGAGAACTGGACGGAAGTTCTCAAGGCTGAGCCGGAAGTTATCCACAGGTTATCGGCGTTTGCCGATGCCGCCGCGACTGATGCGGAAGGCACTGAACCATCACCTCCCACTGCAGATTTGCCGGGGCTAGAGCCATGAGGTCGGGTATCGGGAAGATGGCTGGACGCACGGCGGACGGGTTCAATGAGGCTGCTGTAGCGAAAGGGAGCAAGCGGCGGAATCGGTCTCCGCTAACGTTGCGGTTGACGGCAGAGGAACGGCAACGGCTGGAAGAACTGGCAGCAGGCATGACGCTCAGCGCCTATGTGCGGGCCTGCGTGTTTTCCGAAGAAACGAAGCGGCGCAAAAAGCGATCTGGGTCAACGGTTGAAGACAAAAAGGCGGCGGCTGAGGCGCTGGCTTTGTTGGGGCAGTCGCGGATTGCCAGCAATCTCAATCAACTGGCCTATCACGCCAATATCGGCGCTCTGATCGTTGGCCCGCAGGAAAAGGCGGATATCGCGGAGGCGAATGACCATCTTGCTGCCATCCGTGCGCTGTTGATGCAGGCCTTGGGCACGTCGCGGAGATCTTAACGGTGATCTTAAAAGGCAATGAACGTGGATATGGGGCAGAGCTCGCGCGGCATTTGGTGAACGCGCGGGACAATGACCATGTGAGCCTTCACAGCCTTGAAGGGTTCATTGCGGATGATCTATTCGGGGCCTTTGCGGAGGCCGAGGCGATTAGCCAAGCCACGCAGTGCCAGAAATTCCTGTTTTCCCTATCGCTCAACCCGCCACCGGATGCAAAGGTTACGGTCGAACAATTTGAAGACGCCGTGCCAAGCTCGAATGTCGTGGTTGGGCTGGGACCGGTCTTCCCCTGATCAAGGCAGATGGCCTTCCAGTCCGCGTTGCAAACGTCAGCGTAGTCTCCCGCGAACGACCGTTGTGGGATAGGCCAGTCGAAAAGCAAAGTTTGTGTCGCAAAAGGTCAATGTGATGCGTCGGTAAAATGGAGTTGGTTAGGTTTCAGAGGCTTAGATGCTTGATGTAGGCAGAGCTACTTGTCGCTTCACAGTCCAACCGGATCATTGCCCCAGTTTTCACGTTGATGACGGACACGCAAAATGCGCACGGCACCGGCATCTGTGACCAAATAGACAATCATATGCGATTGAACGGGGTGGATGCGAACCGGTGGGTCGATTTCAAATCTCAAGCGCGCAACCTTGGGGGTGTCCGCAATCAAGAGGATCGCCTGATCCAACCGGTCCTGATAGCGTTCCGCCTGTACGGTCCCGAAGGTCCGCACGCCCTGCACATAGATATCAATCAGGTCGCCTTGCGCGGCCTTTGTAAGCGTAAACCTCATACATCTCCGCGATGTGCCACGCTATCGCGGGCCATTTGTCGGATTTCTGCCAGAGATTTGTCGCTGTCACCACTTGCGAGCGCCTCGCTCACCAATTGTTGCATGGAGGCAATTTTGGACGCGCGGTCCTGATCGTGGCGGATAAGATCGCGCATATATTCGCTGGCATTGTCATAGCGCCCCGACTGCGTTTGCTGTTCCACCCATTCCCGCATCATGTCGGGCAGGGAAATGTTCATGCTGGCCATAAGATGCCTCCTTCTCACAAGAAGTATGACATAGAATGGCAATATTTGTCAAAATCGCCTGTGCCGCTTGGCCGTCAGATACATGCAGCCCCATGCGTTATTTGCGCGAAAGCCACAACCTATGGTAAGATATTGGCAGATATAGACTTTATGGAGATTCATGGAAGACGAGCTGACATCATTGGAACATGCAAAAAACGCAGACGCGCGTCTGCGCGTGGATCGCGACGATTACAATGATGCGATTGCGGGTCGAGACTCTGGCCGCATGACACGGTTCGGTGGAAAATCACGTGCCAGACGTGAGATCGAGAAAAAGAAAGCTGAGAAAGCGTTCCGCGATGCCTTGGATTTGCTGCTGCAAGACCCCGAGTATCGCGCGCTTTATGAGACTCTTGGGGAAAGCCTTGCGACTGCAGAAATCGAGGCTGATACGGTCATCGCGAATTTGGAAGCTGCATTGCAAGACCTAGACGCCCAGATCGCCGACATGGAGGCGCGCGCAGCCAAAGGGCCGGATGGTCGACCGGTGTTCAAAACCGGTGATGGTCAAACCGTGTATGCAGATGGCACGGTGCTGCGCCCCGAAATTGCCGAAGGCATTATCTGGCCACCAAATGCGCCAAGCGGGAGCAACTATTTTGATGCAAAGGACCGCAGGGCCGATGGGGCTGCTTTACTTGCCGACTGGCAGGGTTACCGGCACGATACGCTTGGCGGCATTCGTGATCGCTATGATGATCGCGAAAACCCTATGAGCAAAGATGCCATGCGAGATGCGCTTGATAGTGTCGAGAACATGCGCCCAGCCCAAGCTTCCGTAACGCCGAATGAGCTAGAGGTGTCGATCAGTGCCCCTGCACCCAACAATTTCCCATCGTTTGGAAGCTGATTGTCATTTGAACGCGCCACATGTGTTCTCGAGAACAATCACCAAAACAGAACTTGGGTGATATTCCGAAAATTCCTCGACGCGCGTAAGTACTTTCGAAAACCCATCCTGTGAGAGCCCTTTAGAGCCGAAAAATTCATCCGTAATACACTGTGATAGCTGCGGCTTGATACGCGCGGCTATTGATGAGGCCATGACGATTTGCGTTTCAATGTAGTTGCGTTGGTTGCTGTCCGACCATTCCAAAAACTCCTGCCCCGTAAATCCTTCCGCCCAAGAAACCTGTGGACAGATTGCGAGCGTTGCCACCATCGCGGTTGCTGCAAGCACCCTACCTATGCTGTTCATATTCCATGGTTTTTGTGCATGCTTCCGCTTTACCGAAAGGTCGGAACGGGATAAAGAGAAAGGGTGGAATTTCAACACAAGCGATGGCGCAGAGTGCGCGCGCGCGTGGCAAAATTTCCTTGGTCGGAAAGGATCCTTTTTGCCCAGATGCGGCGCAAAGCGGTCCGCCGCGCCAAGTCGGCTATATCCGCGTGTCCACCGCTGCACAGATCACCGACCGGCAAGTGGCGCAACTTGATGCGGTCTGCTCTGAGCTGCATATCGAATATGTTTCGGGTGCTGCGACCAAACGCCCTGTATTTGACGCGTTGCGGGCGGGGCTGCGGCGTGGCGATACGCTGGTGGTCAGCGATCTGGATCGGGCGTTTCGCTCTGCCGTCGATGCAATCCTGACCGCAGAGGATCTGCGCAGTCGCGGCGTGCATTTCCGTATTCAGCGCATGCATTTGGACACCGACAGCTTGGAAGGTGAGCTGTTCTTCAATATCCTAGCGGCCTTCGCGCAATTTGAACGCCGCATTATCAGCCGTCGCACCCGCGAAGGTCTGGCCGCCGCGCGCCGTCGCGGAGTGCGGCTGGGGCGGCCCGCATTGTTGCCCGCTGAGACCGTGCACGAGGCGCATGCGTGGATAATCACCGACCGCGCCAGCATGCTCGACGCCCTTACCGACGCTGGCTTCGACATCCCGCGCTCGGGCAAAGCCTAGCCCTCGCCTTGATGATGATGGAAGCGAAATCTTTCTAGAAGTGAAGACGACCACAAGCGGGAGAGCTACACCGTTTTTTGTATCATCCAACGAAGTCTCTGTGTCCGAAGAAAAGGGCACAGCGTATCGTCTAGTACGTGTATTTGGCTTTCCAGCCCAACCCCGATTCTTCACGCTATCGGGCAGCTTGTCAGACTCGGTGCAACTTGAAGCAACTTCTTATCGTGCGCGAGTTTGAAATCGCGATAAAACCGCTCTCATTCAGGCGTTTCAAGGGACATGACAATTTCAAGTTGGCACCCATATGACACCCAGCAATATCAGACGACATAATGTCTGCAATAAATCACAGCCCATCGCTTTGTTTTCATTAGAGTTAAATGGTGCCCAGGGGCGGAATCGAACCACCGACACGAGGATTTTCAATCCACTGCTCTACCCCTGAGCTA
>NZ_JBPOEU010000065.1:0-4541 GCF_051251695.1 Maritalea sp.
GCACTTGCCCACCCCGGACTTCGTCAGTCGGCCAGAGGCCTAAGCAGCGGCATTCGCCGCTCTTACGCTTCGCTATTGACTGATGAGGATATTATGAAAGCACTTGATCTGGTAGAAAAAATGGCACATCAAGGTACTAATGGTCTTAGTGACGCCGAACTACTGTCACTATTTCTATCGTCCAAAAAAGGTGTTTCTGCCATTGTTCAAGCACACAATATCATTGAGGAGAATGGCGGTTTGTATGCGCTATTTTCGCGCAACGACCATGGGCGTGTAGAAGTTGCCGGTCTAT
Organism: Maritalea sp.; assembly: GCF_051251695.1. NCBI lineage: Bacteria > Pseudomonadati > Pseudomonadota > Alphaproteobacteria > Hyphomicrobiales > Devosiaceae > Maritalea > Maritalea sp. The sequence continues at coordinate 296 of NZ_JBPOEU010000065.1, forward strand.
CCAGAATGCAGCTTGCTCGCTTGCAGGTCGGTCGGACTCTTGCAGCTAGGGCGGCTTTCGAGAGGGTATGTCAAGGCGACGTGCTGAGTTCTCCTGAGCATGTTCGTCGTTACTTGCAGTTGCAGTTTGCAGGTAGACAGGATGAAGTATTTGGACTTGTATTACTGGATAACCGTCATCGTGTTATATGTTACCGGGAGGTGGGGGTTGGTACTATTGATTCTTGCGCAGTCTATCCCAGAAGTTGCGTCAAGCTTGTATTATCAGCTAACGCGGCTGCGTGCTTTGCGGTCCACTCGCATCCATCTGGGGTTGCTGAGCCGAGTGACGCGGATGTACGTCTGACCAGGAAATTGTCAGATGCGATGAACCTAGTAGATTGTCGTCTCCTGGATCATTTTATTTGTGGACAAGGCACTATTACATCACTGGCAGAGCGTGGGTTGATGTAGTTAATCGGCTGTAGTGTGCAAGCATGTCTCTTGATGTTCTTGCACACTACAGCTTCAATGCTCTAAGCGATAGCATGGTATTTTTGCGAGAACGATGTCCTGCTTTGCAGGTCTTGTTAATGATGCGCCCAACGGCGGAGCCGCCGTCCCCCGCGTGAGCTAGGCTTCGCCTGGCTCCCTTCCCCCTCGCTACTTGGTCGAAAACAGCTCGACCAGGTAGCTCCCGACAAGACACTCACTGGATACGGATAAGGAGTGGCCATCGTGGCCACAAGTAAGGGTTCTCCCTGTTGTTGTTGACGTATCACACCGATCCTCACTGACCAGTGCAACTCGCTGCGCTCTACTCGGCTTAACACCCGTTCCTTTTCGCGGAACCCGGATGCATTGCATCCTCCGCGAAAACGCTGCGGCCTACCTCGACACTGGACAGTGAGGATCGGTGTGACCGTTGGCGGCTATGCGCTTGCAGCGCGGGGCTCTGTTGCCCTGTGGGCAACCGCTGTTTCAATACATAAACCCAATCACCGTTCAAGAGAGAAGCAAATGCGCATAACTATCGAGATCAGCATTGACAAGGAGTCGGCGATGGACCCTGGCGAAGGAAGAGATGCAATGAGCTTGCATAACGAGCTACGTGATCACCTTCTGCAAGGGAATACGAGTGCTTACGTGCTGACATCACTCACAGCATTAGGCCTAGAGATACTCAGATCAAGGAATAACGGCGACGTGTACACACAACACGTTATCCATCACGAAACAAGGCCGATAGTCAATTCTGTAGACGTCAGAGTTATTGACTCAGTGAATGGAGCCGAATGGCCCGCCAGCGTTGAAGAAGTACAGACAATGCATCAAGAGGAGGCCGAGAAAGACATCATCTAACAGGCTGAGATTAAGTTGAAGTTACTATCTTCAGCTTATTTATGTATCAGAGGGGCAGGGTGGATCCACCCTGCCCCTCTGATCCCTCACCCTCTTGCACCTGCCGGTGCGCTACAGAAGTATGTCGCCCTGCGCTGCAGGTCGTGTTGTGTTGATGCGCCCAACGGCGGATTCGCCGTCCCCCGCGTGAGCTAGGCTTCGCCTGGCTCCCTTCCCCCTCGCTACTTGGTCGAAAACAGCTCGACCAGGTAGCTCCCGACAAGACACTCACTGGATACGGATAAGGAGTGGCCATCGTGGCCACAAGTAAGGGTTCTCCCTGTTGTTGTTGACGTATCACACCGATCCTCACTGACCAGTGCAACTCGCTGCGCTCTACTCGGCTTAACACCCGTTCCTTTTCGCGGAACCCGGATGCATTGCATCCTCCGCGAAAACGCTGCGGCCTACCTCGACACTGGACAGTGAGGATCGGTGTGACCGTTGGCGGCTATGCGCTTGCAGCGCGGGGCTCTGTTGCCCTGTGGGCAACCGCTGTTTCACTTACCGTCTGGGAGTTCATTTGATGTCAATACGTTCAATGCACACTGTTCCTCGAGCTATCAGCAAAGCCACATTTGAGAGCTTGCTTACCCTAACTTCAGAGCACATTCAGCACTTTCGTGACGATCTACTGATTCACGATGCAACGCGGATTTATGAAAACCCCGGCGAGTCTTTTATTCATATCTGCTACAAAAATGCTACTCATTTGTATTTCACTCCGGTTTTCCGTGGCAACAACTTGCGGATTCCCTACTTGTTTGGCTATGCGACACCTCTAGAGATTGCCAAGGGGATACATGAGTTGATTCGAGACGAATTGACAGTGGAAAGGATAGGCTCGCCGCTTGTCTATCATCATTATGACGGTCGGCGCGTTGTCAGAACAACTCATGAGCAGGCTGTAAAAGTTTACCTGAACGCTCTTGTAACAATAGAGCGAGAGGTCTATCCGCTTTTGCGGAAAGTTGTATAAGATACGTCTACCAGACTACAAATCTGGTGCCATATATGCATTATAAAATTTCGTATGATTTCTACATCTGGTATGTGTGCTGGTAAGAAATGTCCTCATAAGGCGCTTACGGCATACGAATTAGCGCACCGATGGGAAGCTCGTTCGTTGCTTCTCAGGTAACCAAAACGTCTATTTTGGTGGTATGCCAGAGTCGATTTCGACCTTGGATGAGCGTATAATTGAGATGAAAAGGTCGACTTCTATCTGTCGATTGTCCCGTTGTATAACCAGTGGGCAATCTTACTGAATTGGTCGTTACTCTTAGTTCACGTTGTGGGTTATCAGGCTATGACAAAAATCGACTATAAGGTTGAGGATGATGAATCCCTGCAGGCTCGGGTTGAGACGCAACTGTCTGCTATCGACCTATCTACCGACATCGATCAAGCTACGAAGAGCGCCATCGAATTCGGTGAGCTGTCTGGCACAGCGATGAGCGATTACGGCAAAAAGCTTTTGATACTGGTGGAGAGGAAAGTCATTACCAGCGATGAATGCGCTCGGCTGATGATTGCCGCAGTAGGGAACTAGTCATTGAAGGATCCTTATCTCGATCCCTCCTCTGGGGTGCTTTTCAATCGGCTTGGTATTACTGATAGCAAGAAGCTTGAGAGAATCGAAACTGAACTGTCAGGACTGCGCGGTAAAGAGTTGTTAGCTAATCCTCTGCCAGGGAAGTTTGATCAAGAGCATTTGAAAGCTATTCATCGGTACCTTTTTCGCGATGTGTATTTCGTTCATGGTGAGCACGCGCCCGCATTTGCGGGTGCTGTAAGAACCATCGGGATTGAAAAAAAGTCTGATGTAGGAATAGATTACCCTCATCCTGACGCTGGCATCGAGAGTCTAAAAAGCAGGCTTGACTATGCTTTTTCTGAATTGAAAAAAGATAAGTTGTTGCGAGGCATGGAAGATGATCCAGAGCGCTTTGTTGGCAAGCTAGCGAAACACTCTGCTGAAATATGGGAGTGTCACCCCTTCAGAGATGGTAATACAAGAACCACATTCATGTTCACTGAGCATCTGGCCAAAAACGCCGGGCATCCGTTCCTCAATGAGCTAGGATCGATTTCTGAGTTTAGAACTTCGATTGCTGACTATGTCAGAGGAGATCGAGCACAGTTCGTTGATAAACTATCCGAATTTATTCGCCCAACAAGAGAGTTGAGTATAGTTCGATCCGAAACGAACCAGATACGTGATCAAGGTGCCACGTATGAGGTAAACACTGGAGCTCTGAGAGAGACCTCTTTGAGTGTTGCCACAAAAACCTTAGAAGAAGCAGCCGCTAAATATTTACGAGACCAGGAAAATAGGTTTGTCGCGTCGCTAGAACCATTGAAAATCCGGGCTGAGCGAGCGCGGCAGAAGCTTGTTGATCATGAAAAAAAGCAGCCTTCCAAAGGCCTATTTTCGTCCGAAAACAAGATGGATGAATGGCAGGCGGAAAGACAAGCAATTGAAAAAGAGCTGCGCGTCGCTGATGGTAAAGCCAGAGCTGCAGTATCAGATCACAATGATAGATCTTTGCATCGAGAGCATGAAGCTCAAAAACATGCGAAAAAGGCTTTCCCTATAGAATCTGAGCTTTTGCGTAAGGATGATATTCGTGTCGCTGCGAAGGTTCTTTCTGATCGTTGGCGATCCCTTGAAAAAGAGCTATCGCTTGTTTCTTCTGGTAGAAGCCATTCGCATAACAATAGAGAGATATTGCTACGTCAGTCTATGGACCATGTATTCAGCCAGATCGATAGCTCCAAGGAAATACGTTTGGCGCTAGGTAAAGAGTTGGTGTCCCGTATTCAAAAGTCTTCTTTGGACAACAGCAAGGCAATGGATCTTGTGA
>NZ_JBPOEU010000066.1:0-4466 GCF_051251695.1 Maritalea sp.
GCAGCGGTTGAAAAGGACAGCGTGTTGATTGCCGCATGCATGTCCAGCGTGCGCAGCATCCAATGATCTGCAGCCACCTGTGCCGCCTCGCCCTTCGGTGACAACTGCCCTGACCCCATTTCGCGATCTAGGTACTCAAGGATGAGGCTCGACTCGACCACCACCAGCCCGTCATTGACAAGCGTCGGAACAACAGCTGACGGGTTCAGTTTTCGGTAATCAGGGTCGAACTGGTCCCCCTTTTGCAGATCCAGAATAACACTATCATAGCTCAGCCCGAGTTCGGCAAGACCGACCCGCACCTTCTGAGAACATACGCTGGTTGAGCCGTGGTAAAGTATCAGCATCAGTCATCCTCCCTCGCCTTGAAACCAGCACATTTCGCAATGCCGTCGGCCAATCACTGTAGGAGAATGGCTAATATATATAAAATTATCAGTCAACATAAAATATATATATTTACCTTGTTCTGGAATAATATATACAAGTAGCTGCGCAACGGAGGGCATCAAATGGACGGCGGCAGGACAGACCATGATAGGCTTAAGGCAAACAGCCTTGCAGATAGGCTTCACGACCAACTTCGCACAGACATCCTAACGGGGCACCTCGCTCCGGGGCTGAAACTACAGATGAAGCTCCTCACAGAACGTTACTGTGCAGGACAAACCCCGCTGCGCGAGGCGCTCAACCGGCTGTCATCAGAAGGGCTGGTCGATAGCCGCGTACAGCGCGGGTTCTTCGTAAAGCCTGTCCATCTTGACGAACTGCGCGAACTAACGAAAACGCGCTGCTGGCTGGAAACGATAGCTTTGCGTGAATCCATCGCGAATGCGACACCAGAATGGGACGAAGAACTCATCATTGCCCACCATCGGCTAACCCGCACGCCGCGCTCGCTTGATCCTGATACATTCGACAGTAATCCAGATTGGGAACCACTACACCGCGACTTTCACAAGACGCTGATATCACGCTGCGGCTCACATCAATTGCTTGAATTCTGCGAACAACTGGCCGACCGGCTCTATCGTTACCGAATGCTGTCGATCCAAAAAGTTTTCACCACACGACATGTTCGCGATGAACACGCCACTATGCTGCAGCTCGTGCTTGACCGAGATGCGACTAGGGCCATCGAAGCGCTGATGCACCATTACGAACAAACAGCGGCAGCCGTTCTTGAGGATTTGGGCCCAATAATTCATCAAGATCAGTCCTGATTAACCCTTGGATTGCTCTCCTGCCAGCACTGGGGTTTTCTTGATGAAACGCCTTTCTATCGCCAATAATTTCAGACACTTAAAACCAAAAAACTAAATATTTTTGCGCCCTAAGCATGTCAAATTGGAAAAATATGATGACCCACCAGCATGAGAATGGAAGCCGTCATTGTGCCCATGGCGCGATCGATATTCACAGCCACATCGTCCCGTCGACCTTCCCAAAATGGGCCAAAGGACCTGTGCCGTCTGGGTGGCCGAGCACCGAAATTTCGGATTGCTGTCACCGCACAGTCGTCATCGACAGTCGCCCGTACCGCACCGTCAGCGATGCCTGCTGGACGGCCTCGCACCGCCTCGAAGATATGGATCGTAGTGGAATTTCGGTTCAGGCCCTGTCACCGATGCCCGAGCTTTTCAGTTATTGGTTGGACGCGCATGTGGCGGCGGATCTGACCCGCTACATCAATGATGTCATCGCAACCATGGTGCATGAGGGGCGCGGCCGGTTTGTTGGCCTCGGAGGGGTTCCATTGCAGAACCAAGATCTGGCGATGAAAGAGTTACATCGTCTCAAACATGAGCTTGGTTTTGCAGGAATCGAAATCGGTAGCAATGTGAATGGCACACCCATCGGCGACCCGAAGTTTGCCGAATTCTTCGCAGAAGTGGCGCGGCTCGACATGTCAGTCTTCGTACATGCAGTCCGTCCTACAGGAATGGATCGACTGGTTGGCCCTGCAAATCTGCAGCAAATTCTTGGATATCCGAGCGATATAGGTCTTGCCGCGGCATCCATCCTGACCGGCGGCCTGCTTCGCAAAACACCAGGTCTCAGGATTGCCCTAAGCCACGGTGGTGGCACTTTTTCTGCGCTCCTTCCACGACTGGAGCAAGGCTTTCGCACGTTTCCAGCGGTGGCCGAGGCGCTTGAAACGTCCCCCAGCATACAGGCACGCGCCCTCTTCGCTGACAGTCTGACGTTCGATAAAGTGATGTTGCAACGTGTGGTCAAAGTTTTTGGTGAAGATCGCGTGATGATCGGCACCGATTATCCGTTTAACTTTCGCGAAACGGACCCTATCGGGCGACTTCACGACGCCTTTGAACAAGAGCCGGTGCTTGATCGACTGAAGCACGGCAATGCGCGGGCATTCCTTGCGCTCGGCGGGTCTGTTGCGCTCGACGGATCAGTGACGTGATCTGCCCAATAAGACACTCTTTGCAAGTTTTACGTCACAAGAAAAGTAGCCAATGATGACAAAATTCCTTTTGCCTCCTGAAGATCGCTATCCTCGGATCGAAGACCTTGCGATACAGGCACAACGGCGGATGCCTCGTTTTGCTTGGGCGTTTTTAGAACACGGCTCAGAGCATGAGCAGCGCCTTGCCAAAAATTTAGCGGCCTTCCAAGGGATCGACCTGTCACCACGCTATCTATCGCAGGCAACGAAAATCGATACGTCTGTAGACATTGATGGCATCAGCTATGCCTACCCTTTTGGCGTCGCCCCTGTCGGACTGGGCGATCTGATCTGGCCCGGCGCAGATCGCGCAATCGTTCAGGCCGCAGCGGCGCAGAACATTCCTATGGTGCTCAGCACTGTCGCTTCTCTTTCTATCGAAGATGCATCGCAGCTGTCGCGCGGAAACCTATGGTTTCAACTTTATCCGACGGTGTCGCGCGAGATTCGCGATGACCTACTTGATCGCGCACAAGCAGCTGGAATTCGTAATTTGGTGATCACAATAGATGTGCCAAGCCCTGCACGCCGCGAGACGGCACGCCGCGCGGGGCTGCCTCCGGGCGGACGTATCAGCGCGGCCTCAGTCCTGCAAACGGCGATGCGCCCCCGATACGCGCTTGAGGTTTTGCGCAAAGGCATTCCAACCTTTGCAAACCTCACAGGTTATGCAGAAAAAAGGTCTCAAAGCGTTGCCAGTCTGGTTCAAAGCGAGCTTGCGGCACGCTTTAGCCCTGCCGACATCAAGAATGTACGCGCGCGTTGGCCACACCGGATCATCATAAAGGGAATACTGACGCCGGAAGATGCAACTGACGCATTGGATCTTGGTGCCGATGCCCTTTGGATGTCCAACCACGGTGGCCGCCAGAGTGACGCGTTGCCGACGCCAGTTGATCGTTTGCCTGCGGTGCGCGCAAGTGTGGGGAATGCTGTGCCAATTTTTATTGATAGCGGCGCGCGCAGTGGATTGGATGTGCTGAGGGCCATGTCCCGTGGGGCGAATTGCGTATTTTTGGGCCGACCGCTTTACTATGCCGTGGCAGCGATGGGCCCTAAGGGCGCAACACATGCCATTGACATTCTTGCCAAAGGACTTAGCCACTCAATGATCCAGCACTCTGCGGCGTGTGACCGACACCTATCGCGCAGCACCTCCAAGCCCCTGTAGTGAGACAGAGAAACCTGTCGGAAGCGGGAATACCTGGGAACAGCCGGTAAATTTCGGCTAAAGTCCTTATTTAAAAGGAAATATCTAGATGCTGTGCGTGCAACATTCCCTAAGCAAAGAGTCCTGCGGGAAAGCCTATACGCCACATTGAGTTTAGCATGGGCCAAGACACTTGAAACGGGCGCTACGGTTCTTTTCGGTAGTGCAGTTGAGCGCTCCAAACCCTCTTTGGGCTATCAGCGCTATTGGGGAGGAACGTTGCGTGCCGGATTTGAAACAAAGATCACCGACACGTTGCGTGTCGGCGTAAACCTGAGCGCCACATTGCGACAGTATGACAACGATTTTTCCGCTGTGGATTACGCGCGTCGGGACGAAATCTATCGGTTTGGTCTCTCCTTGTCTGACAGCCGGATTAAACTCTTGGGGGCACACCAAAACTGTCCTGCGGCTATAAAGTCCAAAATTCAAACATTTCGCTCTATCAGTCGACGTCGACCGATTGCCGTATTGGTTGGTCTTACCAGTTTTAATAAAATGATCGCGACCCGCATTTAAGACGCCATACGGCACGGGTCATCTGGGCGAGCCAGCTGTAAGATCAGAGCCTTGATGTGCTGTGTCAAAACCAGATGCCCCGCATTTTCAACCCCGTGGAATGTGGCATCCAGCAAGGTTTGTACAATCGCTTGAGGATCAACGCGTAGCGCTGATCAATGCGGCTGGCGGCAAAGGGGCACAATAATGCGCATCGAAATCTATGCCAAAAGCGGTCGCTTCATAAAATGCGAAATCCCCTTGCCACAGCTATGTCAGCGCAAATGGCGT
>NZ_JBPOEU010000067.1:0-4331 GCF_051251695.1 Maritalea sp.
ATCCTGTCTTGCGCGTTCGGAATTCACAGAAACGCACGTACCCGAGACGACGTCGCGCGTGACATCACAGCCATGGTTCATTCACTTTTGACAACGCAGAAATAATTTTCGCTTTAGGTGAGTGCGACGCTTATGTTGCTTGTTCCCGATAAATCATTTGCGAAAGCGGCCATTCGTGCATCGCGCAGCATCAGTCATATTGGGCTCTTTGCCGACTTTCGCTGCGTTTGCATACGAGATCAACGCCAAATAGGAAGGCGAGAGGCAGCTCAGCGGGACAAAGGCGTCATTCAGATTTTATGAACTCGGGCTTGAACTGTAGGTCTGCACGTTCACGCTCAGACATTCGTGCGATATCGGGATGTGATAGAGGATCTCGGTACCAGTTGGCCTTAGTGTTGCGTGTCGCCCCCTCTAGGAGCCAGTTCTTTTCAATAATCTTGAGAATTGTGATGATAGCGTTTTTCATAAAATCATATTTCACTGAAATATGCGCTTCTTGGAATCGACTTCGCGATAAAGTTAGTTTAGAAAAACTAAATGCAAAATCTAAACTCGATCCCTCTCTCAGCACTCAGGGCCGTCGAGGCCATTGCCCGCAGCGGCACGCTTGGACGTGCGGCTGACGAACTGGGTGTTACTGCCGGAGCTTTGAGTCAGCGACTGGCCAAAGCGGAAGCGGCATTGGGACAGACCTTGTTCATCCGCACCTCTTCGGGTCTCAAACCCACCAAGATATGTGCAGAGATCGCGCCGCGCCTAACGCGCGCCATCTCGGAACTATCCTCTGTCGTATCGGACATACGAGCGCCAAAAGACAATGCTCTGACTGTTTCGGTAGCACCAATCTTTGCAAGCCGTTGGCTTATTTGGAGAATAAATAAGTTCAATTTGCAAAATCCAAACATAAGTCTGCGAATCGTGCCATCGATGGAAGTGGTCGATCTGGACGGTTCCGAGGTTGATATCGGGATACGTGTCGGCGAAGGTTCTACAATCGGAAGAAGGGCAGTCAAGTTGCTGGACCAGCGTGTTTTTCCTGTTTGCACACCAGAGATCGCACGGACAATCCATACACCCGCAGATATCTTGAAGCTGCCCGTCATTCGGGAAAACGAGAAGCTGTATGGATGGAAAAGTTGGATGTCCGATCAAGGCATGGAAGGACAAAACTTGCCGTCTGGGCCAACCTATGCGGATGCATCCCTGTGTTTAGATGCGGCGATGACCGGCCAAGGTGTATTCATGGCATGGGAGACCCTCGCGTGTGATGCTCTGGAACGAGGTCAGGTCACGTCTCCGTTCAAGCAGAGATCGCTGACCGGGGCGACCTATTGGTTTGCCACAAGCCATCACTCAGCCCGAAAGCAAAGCGTAAAAAAGTTTAAGGAATGGCTAGAGGCAGAATTGGCGTGTTCTATTAACTACTGGAACAGCAGCTCGGATTAGAGAACTGTCACTTCGGGCTCAAACCCGACTTTCGCCGCGATTCCATACGAAAACAACGCCAAATAGGAAGGCGAGAGGCGGCTATGCGGACGGAGCTGCCGTTCGAATCTCCAGAACGGTCGTCGCTTTCGGAAGCCCCGTAGGCAAGGCGCAAAAAGTGAGGTGGAGCCATTTGGGGATGTACGCTATCAAGAAAGAACTTTGAGTAAACATGCTGCTGAGATATGATTTCTTACGATTCATATTATTCAAGGTCTGTTCATTTATGAAGTTCTTTTACTCTTTTACTCTATTCTTCGTGATCTTTTTATCACCTCTTCGTGCGCAAGAGACGGTCAGAGAGGCGACGGAAATGGTGCGCGACACGTGCCAGACGGCCAAGGACGAAGGAAGTTTCTCTAGTTTGATTGGAACAGGTAAGATTGACGGAAATGTCCGACTTCGTCTCGTTGTAAAACTGAATGCAGACGCCTTTGTTGAACTGACTGAAGAGGAATGGACCAGTATCAGGCAGGTGGTAAAAACGGATCAGCTTGCTGACAATCTGGACTACCGGGCATGCGTCAGGGTGTTGACACCCATTGTGATTGACAAGCTCCCATGAGGTGGATTGTCTCGGTTGCCCTTGTATTCTTCTTTTTGCCCGAATTTGCCTTTGCAAACGAAAGCTTAAGTGAAAGGGCTGCACGATTGGCGGTCGATAGCTGTACTGTTTCTTCAGTGCAGGGGGTTATCCGTAATTCAAGGGATAATCTGATACTTAGCTCTCCAGGCAAGTCGCAGGACATAGAAGTAACTGAGGAAAGTTGGGACGGTATTCAACAAGTCTTGCGAGAACATCAGCAAAAAGAAAGTGCAAACTACCGCGAATGCGTGCGTGAATTGACCAAGCTTTTCATTGAAGCTGAGGCGATTGCAGTGCCTCACCAAGTGACTTGCTACGTTGATGATGTTCGCCCTCCGGACGCTTGGCTCGCGCTAAGAACAGAGCCTAGCACACGTCGTGGCGTTCGCTTGGCACAATTGCCTCCAGGCCAGATTATTGAATTCTTGGGCGACCGTACTGGTGACTGGTATAGTGTAAGCACATCTGATGGGGCAGTTGGTTGGGTCTCGTGGAAACTTCCAAGATGGATAAGTTGCTGAGGGCACACCAGCTGATCGAAAAGCGGCGAAGTAATCCAGAACCAGACATTCGCGCAGTTCGCAGCATCCGCTATTTTAGGCTCTTTGCCGACTTTCGCTGCATTTGCATAGGCGCACAAACCGTTTTTTGCCGTAAACGTCCGCTTTCTTCCGGCAGCTTATTCGATTTCCCATATGCGGCGAAGGTCCGGAATCCGCCGTTGTGTCGATCATCGTTAACGGCCCATTGCCGACATTCGCCCCGCTCGACAGTCGCTGCGGAGCGGAACGTTGTTTTGGTCCTTTGCCTTAGGATGAATTTGATTCTCATTTTGGTAAAGTTATGTTAGGTAAGGTGAGCTTCAGCTTGCGTTGGCTATGGCTCAGCTTTGTATACTTCGCCTTTTCGTTTAGATGGCGCAAAAGCAGATTTTTGAGGTGAGAATTTCCAATGAGTGTGGCTGACAATTTCAAATCGTTTCGGAAAAGATACCTAATACCCACCGAAACACTCTCAAGTATTTCATATCGCTATAAGAGAATAACAAGGCAATTGAATAAGGACTTCTGGGGAACTGATTCCGAAACTTCGCACAGTCTTTATGTTGGCTCTTTTGGGCGAGACACAGCGACAAACGGGGTTAGTGACATTGACATGTCATTTACGCTACCGGCCAGCCTTTACCATCAATACAATGCATATTCTGGAAACGGCCAATCTACCCTGCTTCAGAAAGTAAAAGATTCCCTCAACAAGACCTACTCAAACTCATATACGGGCGCTGATGGGCAGGTATGCGATTGAGGCATTACTGCCGTTTTGGGCTGACCTAAAAGTATCGCATGTCAAAGGCGAAACCTGCCGCAGATACGCAAAAGTTCGAAAAAGAGTGACAATGCGAGGCAGCAAAGGCGAGCCTATCGAATGGGAACTTATTTCTGTTGGGACTGTGCGCCGAGAACTCGGAACCTTGCAGGCTGCGATCAATTACAGTCACAAAGAGGGCTTACTAACCAGCGCCCCTGTGGTCACGTTACCCAGCAAGCCTCAACCAAAAGACAGATGGTTAACCCGCGACGAAGCTGCAAAGCTTTTGTGGACAGCATATCGTAGCCACAAGTCAAAACACATTGCGCGCTTCATTCTAATTGGCCTGTACACAGGGACGCGCAAAGACGCAATTATTAGAATGGGATTCTGCAAGAACACAATCGGCGGCTGGTTTGACCTCGAGGCTGGTATCATGTTTCGCATGTCCGAAAGTGAGCGCATAACAAAGAAGCGCCGAACACCTGCCCCGATCCCGCGCCAACTCTTAGGACACCTGAAGCGATGGCACGCGCAAGGGTGCCATTGGGCTGTTGAATACAATGGCGGCATGATCAAAGACCCCAAGCGTGGCTTTGCAAAAGCTGCAAAAGAAGCGGGGTTAACTGACGTATCACCACATACCTTAAAGCATACAGCGATCACATGGGCGCTGCAAAATGGCGTCAAGACATGGGAGGCATCGGGATACTTCGCGACCAGCCAAGAAACCATTGAAAAAGTCTACGGGCATCACGCCCCCGACTTCATGGAATCTGCAAAAAAAACCATAGAAAGGAGACGAAAGTGAGAGTTTCCGTTACGCGTAACAGATACACAAAAAATATGAACTTGCTAAGTCATTGATATTTTGGTGCACCCAGCAGGATTCGAACCTGCGGCCTCTGCCTTCGGAGGGCAGCGCTCTATCCAGCTGAGCTATGGGTGC
>NZ_JBPOEU010000068.1:0-4184 GCF_051251695.1 Maritalea sp.
AGCCTCGGCTATCTGGAAAAAGCTATCAAGCTCGCGCTTAAACATGGCAGGAAAGATCTGCAGATATTGCTGACCGTGTCACCGGTGCCGATGATGGCGACGCACCGCCGAACCGATGTGATGTCTGCCAACTGCTATTCGAAATCAACATTGCGCAGCGCAGCCGAGCACGTTGCCAGTGCGTTTGGCAGCGTATCCTATTACCCTAGTTATGAATCGGTTACTTTGAGCGATCGGCGTATAGCGTGGGCAGACGACATGATACACGTCACCCCTTACATCGTGGAACTCAACGTATCTCGAATGATCAACGCCTTTTCCGGAGGAACCGTAGAAGGCGAACCCGAACTTCCACAGACTGATGAAATTTCGTGCGAATCCAGTGAGGCCCTGATCTTAGCTGAGAGGGCCAGATCTGCGCGCAGAGCAATGGACTCGAAATTTTTCGAAGAAAACCGGAGCGCAGCACAAAGCTCCGAAGCATTTGCCCTCGAATATGCACACTTTCTCAATGACAGCGAACAGTATAAAGCGGCTTTGGCGGCCATCCAGTCGGACGACCGGTATCAGGCCAGCCTTCTCCGTGCGGAAATTTTCCTGTCTATCAAAGACTATGACGCCGCAATACAAACAGCGGAGCGGCTTTGTGAAATGAACAGGAAGGGGCAAAAGCAGTGGATGCTGCTCCTGCGCGCACTGACGGCCATTGGCGACAGCTCAAAAATTCTGTCCTTCGAAGGAAAGTGGCTTGCCGCACGTCCGCGGGAGAAGGCGAATATTCTCACCCAGACCGGATCGGCACTGAGATCCATAGGGTCTCTAGAATTGGCGATTGAAAGGCTGGAAACTGCAGTGAGTATGGCCGGCGCAACAGTATATACGACCCTTGTTTGTGCTGCTGCCATGATCGAGGCTGGGCGCCCAGAGGACGCCCGCCCATTGCTCAATAACCTCCAGGGCGAAACCCAATGGCAGATCGAGTTTGCGGCGAGGCTAAGAGAACGCTTGCCAGCTCGGCCATCCGACTAACATCGTCCGGTTTTCGGAACAGGGGCTCGCTTAGAGCCGCAACCCGGCGCTTCTGCGTTGATCGATAATAGAGTGCCGTCAATCTACCCGAGGCGGATAAATGGGCTGATCGCGCAGCTCCTCGAGCACTTCAAAATACGCCTCGACGACGGCCTCAGCCGAAGAAGCGGAGCGCGATTGCGCCAATGCTGTGGCGAGTTCGCTTGCCACCAAGCATCGCAAGGAAACCATGTCTAAACGTACCGGGTTGTTCACATTATTCCTCCGAGGTTGGGATCCGTTGCCTCAATAGCGCAAAAGCCACATTGAGCAACCATTCCAGAATGTTTCATAAGCTAGTCAGTCAGTTCGCCATAGAGAGAGCGCAACTTCTTTGCATGGTGCTCCCATGATCGATGTTCTACGATCCAGCGCCTAGCCGTTTTCCCCATGCTATCCAGTTGAGTTCTGTCGGAGTGTAGATCCTCAATAATACGCGCAAGATCTTCAGGGTCTTCTGCTTTGCAAATTCGGCCCCTTACGCCATCTTCAACGATCTCGCACAAGGCATCCAGATCGCTTACGATAACTGTTTTTTCCATCGACATGGCTTCAAACGGCTTCAGCGGTGAAACAACCGAGCAAACACGAAATTTTTTCCGTGTGATCGGAACAATTTGAGCCAAAGAGAGATAGAAGCGCACTTGATCAGGCCGTACGCGCCCTTTGAAAATTACGTGTTCTTCCAAATTTAGGGTTGCAACGAGCGCTTCGAGACTCTCCCGTGCCCGCCCATCGCCAACGACGATGAACTTTGCGGGAACATCTCTGGCTCGCAACAGGCCCACCGCTTTGATGACATCGTCGATGCCTTCATATTCCAGCAAGGAACCGGCATATACGAGAACCAGATCATCGTCCGAAATTCCCAACCGTTCGGCCAATCTGCTATCTCTGTCTGTAGGCCGGAATTTGAGCGGGTCGACGGCATTGCTGAGGAGATGGAATTTTTCCTTGTCGTCGTTTGGCGTCAACAATTCCCTCTTTACCGCCGAGGTGATGGTCAAAACCAAATCCGCCTCAGAAACTATTAGATTCTCCATTTGGCGTTCATAGGCATAACGTTCCGTATTTTCCCAGCCTGGCTGCCTGGATGCGGCCGTAAGTTCCCACAATCCACGCACTTCGTACACAAAGGGAATTCCCAATTGCCGGGCGGCGATCAGCGCGGGAAGACCGTTTCGATAGTTGGAAGCGGCATGAACAACCGCCGGAGGGTCGGCACGAAACCTGTCCACCAGCGATTGAGCGGCACGCTGGATATAGGTTAACGGATCTTCTTCCACGAAGTCTGTCGGCGAATGCACGTAGCCCACTTCATCGACCAGAGACTGCTCCGTGCCGACCTCCTCTGCTTCGTTCAGTACATTAGGCCGGTCCCATGGGAACCCCGGACGTGTGAAACACACAACCTCCTCCCCGGCGCGCTGTAATGCCGACAACAACTCATGAGTTCGATTTGTGTAACCTGAAATGGACCAAGGCTGGGAGCTGGACGCCACATAGGCAATCTTATTTCCAGGCGATATTTGACGCGGCCTTCGTTCAACAACAAGGTCAGCTGCATGATCGCGCAGATATACAGCCAACCTCAACTCACCGATGAAACGGGTATCGGGCAGGTCAGATACGGATAGCAGCGCATGAGATTTGGTCAAAAATCCCCATTTGAACAATTTTCCTGCAGCGTGACGCACCCGGTGAGCGCTTGGTTCTATTCCGAGCGAAAGTACGAGGCAGGAATACGCCAAATCAGGGCATTCAGGGCTAATCTGCTCGGCGAATTCTTCCAAAATCACTTTGGAATCGATAAAATCAACCTGCCTCCATATTTGCTGCAACGCCCCCGGCAAGTGGCTATCCTCCAAGAAAGGGATTGCCGATTTAACTACTTCTTTTCGCCATTCAGGGTGAGTTGGCACACGCCGAAATTTAGACTTCCCTCCGCCAGCATCATTATTTGAAATTTTTGAAAAATTAGATAACGTTTTCGACAACTTCATCTCCGATGTTATCGCGCTACTGAGAATATCATAAACCTGCTGCTTGAACGCTATCACTTCCTTGTCAATCTTACTTCGGCCACTCGTATGCAGGTCTTCTATTTGCCTTTGCACTGCGGCCAAATGCCGTATCACATTCTGAAAATGGGCCCTGATCGCCCCCCCCTGACCGACCAATGTGGCCAACAAAGCCTCATCATAATGCTCGTCATCAAGCAGCATTTGCCAATCAAACGCTTTCTTCGATTTCGACTGTTCAATTCGCCGTTCGACCAATTTGGGCGGTAAAGGAGATGCTTGACTCTCGCCCAGTTTCAATCGTTCGGGCACCCCTAAGCTGACGCTAATGGAAGAAAGCCGCCCCTCCCCAGCAACCCGGACGAATAGATTCAAACGCTCAAAATCTGGGGGTATCGGAACAACTTCGGGCCTCGGGTCAGCCAGACCAATGCGATAACTCATTGGTTCTTCCGATGATTTTGCCTTCACTCTTATAACGACGGCACATTGCTTCGCCATCTCGGGCATTGCAGCCGGCAGATTGAAGACCAAAAAAGTCGGTCGGTCATCACCAGTAGCCAATGCGGAGATATCCAGTGGGTGCTTCGCCCGTAAAAGCTTGCCAACTCGCGGTGGCATCAAAAAATCCACATATGCTTTGCGCGGACCGAACTCCCATTTTCTCGCGGCGGACATGGCGACCTGTTCATCTAGATCGAATGCTAGACTACTGCCGCCTATCTGCAGATTCAGCTGAATTCCTACATTTCGACTTGCGAGCCTGGCTGGGCCTATGAACTTTCCAGCATATTTTTTTGTAATTCTTTTAAAATACGAATTTTTCTTCATTAGATTATTCATCGCCCAGCCGAGTTCAAGTTCTCTATAATTCTACATATAGAAAATTCTATACGCATAGGTTGCGCCAACAACAGAATGACGCGCAAATATCAGATGGCGAATTCAGACTGGCAGTCCCAAGAGGAATATCCTACATATGCAGTTACATTCTGCCATCGCCACACTGGAGATACAAGTTTCAATAGCTGACGGAATCAATGTGTCAGTTCCGGAAGCCCGGATGTGATCGACGCGCCCAATTCCTCCAGGCCC
>NZ_JBPOEU010000069.1:0-4105 GCF_051251695.1 Maritalea sp.
GATGTATTTACCCAAGCCTTATCGTCTGACGAAGGTAAAGAGGGCACTCAAGCCTTTATGCAAAAACGCAAACCAAGCTGGTGTGAATAGAGCTGTTGTAAATAGCTGGTGTAAATAGAGGCAGGCATACATGAGTACTGAGCAAATAATGAAGATTCAAAATAGCAATACACGAGCAGGTGCAATACAACCGCATGGACTGAAAAAGCAAAATCTGTTTCACAAAATACTGATTGCCAATCGTGGCGAAATTGCTGTTAGGGTTATTCGTACGGCTCGACAAATGGGGTATCGCACAGTGGCTGTATATAGCGAGGCAGACAAAAAGGCTGCCCATGTACTCGCCGCAGATCAAGCCGTGTGCGTTGGCCCTGCCAGCGTGTCCGAGTCGTACCTGATGATCGACAACATTATTGCTGCAGCGCACAAAACCCAAGCCGATGCTATTCACCCTGGCTATGGTTTTCTATCCGAAAACCCAGCGTTTGCGCGGGCTTGTGCTGCAGCGGGGATTCAGTTTATTGGCCCTGATGCCTCGGCCATTGAATTGATGGGCAGCAAGCGCTTGTCTAAGGTGGCCATGTTAGACGCAGGCGTGCCATGTATCCCCGGTTATCAAGGGGCAGAACAAAGCGACCAAGTGCTGATTGAAAAGGCGGCAGATGTGGGCTTTCCTATCATGGTTAAAGCCTCAGCCGGTGGTGGCGGGCGCGGTATGCGTTTGGCCACTGAGCAAGGTGAACTGGCCGCGCAAATCAAAACTGCACGCTCTGAAGCACTTAGTGCGTTCGGTAGCGGTGAACTCATTCTTGAACGCGCTGTTTTGGCTCCTCGTCATATCGAAATCCAAATATTTGCTGATAGTCAGGGCAATACCGTTTATTTAGGTGAGCGTGACTGTTCGATACAGCGTCGTCATCAAAAAGTGGTTGAAGAAGCGCCGTCGCCTTTTGTGGATGAAGGGCTGCGGGAACGCATGGGGCTAGCTGCTGTGAGTGCAGCCAAAGCTTGCGGTTATCAAGGTGCAGGCACGGTTGAGTTCTTGGTTGATAGTGACAAAAACTTCTACTTCTTAGAAATGAATACCCGCTTACAAGTAGAGCATCCGGTCACTGAACTTATCACAGGTCTGGACTTAGTTGAGTGGCAACTGCGGGTAGCGGCGGGTGAAATGCTACCACTGACCCAAGCGGACGCTTCACTTAACGGACACGCCATTGAGGTGCGGTTGTACGCGGAAGATCCTCGGCAAAATTTTATGCCACAAACGGGCAATATTCTTGTATGGCAATACCCTGAACGTGAAGGCATTCGCGTTGATCACGGTATTCATTGCGGCGATACCGTCAGTGCCCATTACGACCCCATGTTGGCTAAAGTCATCGCCTTTGGGCCAGACCGAGCAACCGCCGCACGGCGACTCGCCAGTGCCATTGAAGACATTCAACTAGTGGGTGTGAACACCAACAAACGCTTTTTACTCAATGTACTGCGCCACCCCGCTTTTATAAACGCCGAAGCGACAACGGCCTTTATCGAACAACATTTTACTGAGCATGCCAGTACCCAAAATACAGCCCTCGCTATAGGCACGCTTGCCAGAGCCGCCATGATTTACTTTCAGCACCCTTCATTTGGCCAGCCCTCTTGGAGCAGTGCAGCGCCTCAGGTGTATCACTTTACCCTGAAAATCAATGAGCAGGCTCACGCAGTGCAAATACAAAAACAAGAGGATAGTTACTTAGTTAAAAGTGAAGCACAAGAGACCGAACTCACCCTAGTAAGTCATGGGGCTAATCAAGCCGTAGTGATTGAAGAGGGGATCCGCCAAGGTTTTAGCTATGCGCTGCAAGACAAAACACTCTTTTTAGACGATGGCAGCGGCCATTTCCGAATAGACGATATTACCCAGCTGCCAGCAAGTGTGAGTGAACAAAACGCGAGTGGCGAAATCAATGCCGTCATGGACGGAGTGATAGTTGATGTATTGGCAAAAGAGGGGGATGCCGTTGAAGCCGGGCAACTTATGGTCGTCATGGAGGCCATGAAAATGGAACATCAGTTAAAGGCGCTGAGCACAGGGCTAGTCACTGAGGTGCGCGCAGCAATAGGCCAGCAGGTGAAATCCAAAGAGCTATTGGTCACTATCAGTAGCAACGACGATACGCACAGCGATGCGTAACCAAGGACGTTTATGAGCAACAAAACAGTAAGAATTGGCGGTGCATCGGCCTTTTATGGCGACAGTCAACTATCAGCTCGCCAGCTGGTGGACGATGGCAATATTGACTACTTGGTGTTTGATTATTTAGCCGAAGTCACTATGGCGATTTTGTCTCAAGCCAAAGCCAAAAACTGTGATTATGGCTATGCCGTAGATTTTGTCACTGTGGCCATGCGAGATGTATTGGCCGATTGCGCCCAAAAGGGCATAAAAGTGATAGCAAATGCGGGCGGTATGAACGTACCAAGCTGCATCACGGCACTTCAGACACTATGCAGTGAGCTTGATATCAGCTTGAATATTGCAGGTGTGTACGGTGATGATTTATCCACCAATCGCCAGAATCTAAATAGCGATGACCTTGCAGAAATGCAAACGGGGCAGCCTTTACCCGAGCGTTTGAGTAGCATCAACGCCTATTTAGGTGCGCGCCCCATCGCTGACGCCTTAGCGGCTGGTGCAGATGTGGTGGTAACAGGGCGCGTAGTGGATAGCGCTTTAGTGATAGGGCCACTAATGCACGAATTTAACTGGCAAGAAAACGAGTACGAAAAACTGGCTCAAGGTGCATTGGCCGGGCATATTTTAGAGTGTGGTGCCCAGTGCACCGGCGGTAATTTTACTGATTGGCATTTGGTGCCTGACTTTTCCACCATGAGCTACCCTATTGCTCAAGTGAGTGCCAACGGCGCGTTCGAGGTAGGTATAGTGCCAAACACAGGTGGCATGGTGACTGAGGCCACGATCGGCGAACAGGTTTTGTATGAAATAGGCGACCCAGCGAATTATTTATTGCCAGATGTCGCCTGTGACTTTAGCGATATCACCCTGACTCAAACAGGCAAAGATAGAGTCAGCGTTTCGGGGGCAAAGGGGCGAGCGCCGGGTAATCAGTATAAAGTGTGCGCCACCTACGTCGATGGCTACAAGTTGATAAGCTCTTTCTTTGTGGGTGGCGAGCGAGCAGCGGATAAAGCCAGAGTTAACATAAACGCCCTTGTTAAACGCACAGAGCGAGCATTTGCTGCAAAAGGGCTGGGCGGTTATCGGCGCACCAGTATCGAAATTATTGGTGCTGAAGATACCTACGGCCCCCACGCAAAAGCGCAAAATACTCGGGAGGTCATTGCCAAGTTTGGTTTGCATCACGATAACAAAATGGCATTGCATTTTGCCGCCAGTGAAATCGCCTATTTAGCCACATCAGCAGCGCCGGGCATGAGTGGTTTTGGGGCAGGGCGGCCCAAACCACAACCATTGATTCGCGTGCATTCGGCGCTGATTGATAAGTCAGACGTACGCGTTACGGTGCAATTAAACAAAACCGTGCTCTTCACACAATGCTACCTGACTCCAGAGTCATCGCCTGTTGCAGAGGCTGCACAATTTTCGCCAGATGCGATTAAAGCTGACGTTACAAGCTCTGATACTGCAAGCAGTGAGTCGCTGACTAGCGTACCGCTGGTAACTCTGGCTTATGCTCGCAGCGGTGATAAAGGCGATAACGTCAATATTGGGCTTATTGCGCGAGAAGCTAAATACTTACCTGTACTTTACCAACAAGTGACTGAACAGGTCGTCGCTACCTACTTTGCTCATCAACTTGAAGGTCACGTTTTGCGCTATAACCTACCAGGCATAAACGGGTTTAACTTCTTGATGACCCAAGCATTAGGCGGTGGTGGTACGGCGTCACTCAGAACAGACACACAAGGCAAGGCCGCAGCACAAATGTTGTTATCGATGCCGATTACGGTGCCGAAAAGCTGGGTAGAAAAAGCATGAGCTATCAATCGTGCTTGAGGGCGAATTGTTTTGCTGATCAAACATATGTCATCACGGGTGGCGGCAGTGGCATAGGGCGCTGCGCCGCCCATGAAC
>NZ_JBPOEU010000007.1:0-151187 GCF_051251695.1 Maritalea sp.
AACTTGCTGAGAGGCATATGAGGCCCTTGAGTCAACTTGCGTGGCGTGAACGCCAAATTTTGCCGTGGATGACGATGATGCGGACTGATGGCACTCGCTCCTCACGCCTCATCCTGAGCTTGTCGAAGGACGAAACCATAGTGCGCTACATTCATGGTTCGACAGGCTCACCATGAGGGTGGGGAATAATCGCCCTCTCGCACCGTCCCGCAATTGATGCGGGGATCGACGAAATACCGCCACCCCAGCATTTTCACCATCGCAGAACAAGCCGCTGCACAGCCAAACGAAGCAAAGCGCGAAACGTGACCGCACAACGACCACCACCCGTCATTCCCGCGAAGGCGGGAATCCAGGCAGGATGTTCGAGAACATAAACTCTGACAATCTGGGCATAGTCTTGCCTCGGTCCCGCATACGCAGAGATGACGATGATGGGAGCTGGGTGGCTCTCGCTCCCCAAGCCTCATCCTGAGCTTGTCGAAGGATGGACCAACGTACACTACATTCATGGTTCGACAGGCTCACCATGAGGGTGGGGGGTAATCCGCCCCTCGCACCGTCCCGCACTTGATGCGGGGATCGACGAAATGCCACCACCCCTGCATTTTCACCATCGCAGAACAAACCCCTGCACAGCCAAACGAAGCAAAGCACGAAGCACCACCGCACAACGCCCACCACCCGTCCCGCGAAGGCGGGAATCCAGGCAGGACGTCAACAACAAAATGGCAGGCACTTTAGCAAGGGCCTGCCATAAATTATTTAATTCAGATCTGCCTGAATTTACTTCGCCATTTTATCGCGATCAAACGGTTCAGCTGCTTCAAGCTCAGCTTTTGACACTGAGGTCACCAGAACGCGTCGGCCATCATCGGTTTCGGCCCAATTGACATAATCAATCGAAATCGCAACGTTCTTTTCACCCATTCCAAGGAAACCGCCAACGCCAACAATTACCCATTTCAAAACGCCACTTTCACCAGCAACAACATCGTTCACGTCGCCATAAACTTCTGCATCTGCGGAAGCAGAAGAATAGATTGGCTTGCCAATCCAGTCCTGGCTCAACATGACATCAGAATCTGAGGAGACTTGGGTGTTCGTCGTAGAATTACCCTCGCTCGAAGCATCCGAGTTTGAATTCGCGCTGTCATCAGATGATTGCGTTGAATTAGACTGCGTGGCCGCATTCGTTTCGGTCGTCACAGTTGCGTCCGTTCCAGTGGATGTGGTCGCATCTGTCTCAGAACCAGCAGAGGTGCCAGCACTATTGTCGGTGGCAGCGTTTGAATTGGTGCCAGCGTTCGCGTCCGTTTGAGTCGTAGATGTGCTAGAACCGTTATTGTCGGTACCTGCGTTCGCATCCGCATTCGCGTCAACATTTACATTCGCATCAACAGAAGCTGCTGGGGTTTCCACTGTGGTTTCCGCGCTTGTGTCGGCCTGGACTTCAGTGCTCGCACTTGTCTGGCTAAATGCAATCGTTGAACTTGATAAAAGGGCAACAAGGGCTGTTGTCGTCAATAGCTTGCTGGTCATTTCTCTCTCCTTAAAGTTCATCGCCTTGAGCTACGATGTGTGAAAGGTTAACGTTGTGAGGCGAGGATTTGTTCCATGGAGCCGTGTGTCGAGCATGAGGATGACGAGGGATATGGGCGTGCCGATGTTGCAAACAGCCCGCCCTCAACAGCCGTAATTTAAGGAATATTGCCAAAAATGCCTGTGGGATTTCAAGAAAGCATTTGTTTTGATAAGACGCGGAAAAGCTGGGACGGTAAAAGCGCGCGGCCATTGTCTTGGGCAGCATGGTATCCAACATCCGAGCAAGCTCCTCAAACTGAGCTAAACTCACCATGGTTTGTCACCCAACCGGTTGTTCGAAACGCCGCCATCGCCACCTTCGACAAACCACTCCCGCTTGTTCTTCTTTCCCACGGCAGTGGGGCAAGCACCCACGCCTTAGAATGGCTTGCCCATAGATTGGCAAAACGGGGATTTGTCGCGCTCGCGGTCAACCACCACGGCCACACTGGTGAAGAAAAAGAATATCGAGCGGAAGGGTTTTTGTGCCTTTGGGAACGCGCCCGCGATCTAAGTGCATTGCTGAGCGAACCATCATGGCGCCAAGCTATTGGTGGAGACATCAGCACGAGCGCAAACGTCGCCGGCTTTTCAGCCGGAGCGTACACAGCCATGCTGTTGATGGGCGCACGGGTTGCCTATTCCCAATTTGAGCCAGATAACCCTGAGAAAAGTGCAATTCGTGGGCCACGAGAATTTCCTGACTTGGTTGACCAACTGCCAAAGCTTCAAACAAACCCAACATTTCGCAAGTCTTGGGATGCGAGGCGCGATGACTTTTCAGACCCCAGATTTGTAAAAGCCTCAGTGATCGCCCCAGGTCGGTCAGTGTTAGGCTTTGATCTAAACAGCTTATCCAAAATTACCAAACCAATTCACATATTCGGCGGAGACGCTGACACGGTCGCTCCAATCAACCCATGCTGTGCGTTTTTGTCTGAAAACGTAACAAGCAGCAAGCTAGAGGTTATCAAGGGGGGTGTTGGTCATTATACCTTTTTGCCAGAAGGTACGAATGAAGGATTACGCGCAGCGCCAGAATTGTTCATGGACGAACCCGGTGTGGAGCGAGAATTCATACATGATCATGTGGCAGATAAGTGTGTGGAATTCTTCAAATAGACGACGATTATAACGGCAAAATAACCCCACAAATCTCGATACCCGGAACAAATGATCTAGGTGTTCCCAACATCATCCATTGACAAGATCACCCCAAAGTCAGTATCAATGTAATGTTATTACATTACAATGGGATTTCCAAAATGCCAAATCGCCTACCCGTCACCGTTTTGTCAGGTTTTCTCGGAGCCGGAAAAACCACTTTACTAAACCATGTTTTGAACAATCGCGAGGGTCGTCGTGTGGCCGTGATTGTGAACGATATGAGTGAAGTCAACATTGATGCCGATCTGGTTCGGGATGGGGGCGCGGACCTGTCGCGGGTGGACGAAAAGCTGGTTGAGATGACCAATGGATGCATTTGCTGCACTTTGCGTGACGATTTGCTGGAAGAGGTTGCGCGTCTGGCTGATGAAGGCAAATTTGACTATTTGCTTATCGAATCTACCGGCATTGCAGAGCCGATGCCTGTTGCCGCAACTTTTGATTTTCGTGATGACGCGGGCCAAAGTCTAGGCGACGTGGCCCGGCTTGATACCATGATCACGGTGGTGGATGCCATCAACCTAACCAAAGACTATCAAAGCCACGATTTCATTAAAGACAGAGGCGAAAGCTTGGGTGAGGAAGATGACAGAACGCTTGTTGACTTGTTGGTAGACCAAATAGAATTCGCCAATATCGTCGTCCTGAACAAAACAAGTGAAGCAGGGCCGGAAAAAACCGCTCAGTCGATAAAAATCATCAAAGCGCTAAACCCTGATGCGAAAATCATCAAAACTGACTTCGGCCATGTCGACCAAAGCGACATTTTTGATACCGGCATGTTCGATTTTGACAAAGCGCAGGAACACCCGATGTGGGCCAAAGAGCTATATGGGTTTGAAAACCATGTCCCTGAAACCGAGGAATATGGGGTTAGCTCATTTGTTTATCGCGCAAGACGCCCGTTTGACCCAAGCAAAATCAACCAAATCCTGCAAAAACCTCTTGATGGCGTGTTGCGGGCCAAGGGACATTTTTGGGTCGCAACCCGCCCCGAATGGCTGATCGAATATTCCTTGGCCGGTGCCATTTCCAGCGTTAAACCCTTAGGTCTTTGGTGGTCGGCAGTTCCTAAAAATCGCTGGCCCGACGATCCCGAAACCATTGCGATCTTAAAGAAAAACTGGGAAGAACCGTTTGGCGATCGACGCCAGGAATTGGTGTTCATTGGCACAGATTTCGACAAAGCCGCCATCACCAAAATGCTTGATGATGCGCTTTTGCCCGAAAAATATGCCACCGATACGAACCGCCGACAGCGGCTTGTCGATCCGTTCCCGAAATGGAATTCACAACTGCGCAGCGCCTAAACGGGCGGCCGGTTCGGTTGGCATTTAAGGTCTCGTCTTGGGTAGAAATAAAATGAGACGTTAAACGCCTCGCGCAAATGGCTTTTACCTGAAAACTGAAGGGCCCCGAGGTGCTAAACCCTTTTATCCCCTTGCTCTGCGTTCCATCAAAACTGTTTGGTCACCTTGGACCTTTGATGAGTGCCAACAGGCACAGGCAAGAAACAGTTCCCGCCAAACGACTTCCAAGCTGCCTTCGGTGTCAGGCTGGACAGGTCAAGATCGATGCAAACGATAAACGTCTTATCGTCCGGCCATCTCTTTCTTTTTAAGGGTTTCGCGCCGCCGTTGGTCGCTTTCGCTCCCGACCTCGGCATCCCGAATTTTTTTCGTACCGCCGTCGCAGACTTCGTCTGCTACCCCGGCACCCCCGCCAATTGTTCGTCCCATGCAGACGAACGCCCATCAGCAAGTTCCCTCACCATCCGATACCCGTCGGCACCCTGCATGGCTTCAAAAGAAAGTGGACGTATTCTGGCATAAGGTTTTGGAGCGGGGATAAGAATTAGACTAGTTCACGTCATTTCTAGGCACTCGTATACAAAATACCGTGTCAAAATAGGGTGTACCGTTAATCTCAATCGGCGTACCATTTTGCCGGGCTGATACTGTACCACCGAAAAGACTCATTGCTGCTTTTTGAGCTTGATACAAGCCCATGCCATGACCCTGAATTCCCATTTCTGAAACCACGCGGCCACGAATCCCACGTCCAAAGATTGAGATCGGTTCTCCCGCATCAAGTTGCGGCCCAAGGGAGGAGATTTCAACATTTATTGCATCAACTGTTTCTTTGATATCGAAGTCAATTTCTACATCCATCGGCCCATATTTTATCGCATTCTCTACCAAAATATATGGGATGAACTCGAATATGTTCACCATTAGAACGAAACTTTGTGAATTGCTGTTGAAGTCGGCAGTGGCAACCTTGCCTTTAGACTTACCTAAAAATTTCACACCTTTTGAAATCTTGAATACTTTACCTGTTATACTCACCTCCTCTTTTCGGAGTTTATCAGTATCTTCAGTCAAGTATCGAAAAAAGGCACTTTTCGCTGAAATCAATATGCTAACAAGATTCACTTCCTCAAGCTTTTGTTCCAAAACCGGAGCATTGTCTTTCTCATAATGCCTTGTTACCGATATCCCATTCAGTGCACCGATAAGATATTGAATGTCATGAGCGTAATCGATAAATTCCAGTGTCTGACGAGTTAAAAACTCGAATATATCTTTAACAATTACGTCAATCTGATGATCTTGATAGATAGCAGAACGAGTTTTTCCTTCGCCATCCACAAATGTAACTTTTCGGTAGGCGACAAATACAAAATTCTCAAGCTCAGTGCGGTAATAAAGCTTCGAATCTACGATCCCCGTTTCCAACATGTCGAATAGTTTTGTTTTCACACCGCCGTCTGTAATAGTACTGAACTCTGAGTCGGCGCCCGTGAGCATATTTCTACAAACAAGATCAATAAATTGCGTCATAAAGCTGCTAGAGCCCCCCAAATTGCTGAGGAAACAACTCCCAGAAGCAAAGACTTAGCATCCGCGCTTATTGAATTTGAATCTGCCAGCTTCCTAATCTTCTTGGGATCTTTGAGCAGAATTGACCTCACATAGGCATCTTCCGCCAGCTCCAGTGCATCCTGATTTGCGCCACCCTTTATCAAACCATCTCTAAGGCGATGCCACTTCGCAATAGGATCCAATACACAAACAACAGCATCATCAAGTATTTTCATCCATGAATCCAAGTCTGCACTCTTTGAAATACTCGTATCACTAACGTCTAGTGCCAAATTTACCATTGCAGAGCGCGCAAATGACCCAGAGTATGCAATTAGGTACTTTGTAGGGAATGTACGCCGCAACTCCTGTATTATCGCAGCGCCCTGCAACTTTCCATTGAGGGTGTCTCCAACTCCACGTAGATCGCAAGCAACCACTTCAAATGCTTCGAGATGTGAAAGTGACTTCGGGTTACCCACGAAGGCAATATCAAATCCATGAGTATTGAGATTTTCTAGTTGAAAAAATGGCTGGTCATCAATGACGGCAACTCGAACTCTTTTTCTATTACCTACGATTGCCGTAGTATATCCAGCAATCCCTTGATCTTTTTCAAGCTCGCTAAGTCTATAGCGTCTAAACGGTATTAACATTAACTTCACAACTATGTTTTTCACAAGTTGTTAAACAATAAGCGGTTTGTCAACAGTGTTTAAAAAGTGACGCAGTCTAGCAGTCATATTCAGGCAATGCCTCAGAAATACTACCACCTACCCGCACCGGCGCCACATAGGTACACAAGCCTGCACCATTGGTTTCAATCGCGACGCCGCACACGCTGGGGTTGCCCTCAGCGGGGGTGAAGCGTTCTTTGGGGATGCCGGTGGTGAACCGGTTAACGGGTTCTTCGGCTTGCATGCCGATCACGCTGTCATAATCGCCGCACATGCCAGCGTCTGACATGATGGCGGTGCCCCCAGCTAGGACACGGTGATCAGCGGTTGGGATGTGAGTGTGGGTGCCAACAACAAGGGAAGCCCGGCCATCGCAAAAATGGCCCATGCCTTGCATTTCAGATGTGGCTTCGGCGTGAAAATCTACGATTGCGGCGTCTGCCACATCGCCCATTGGGCAGCCATTTAGCGCTTCATCGACGGCGGCAAATGGATCATTGATCGGGTTCATGAACACGCGGCCTAGCGCGTTGATCACCAACACGCGTTGTCCGCCTTGGCTTTCATACATCATTGAACCACGGCCTGGCGCACTGTTGGTCATGTTGATCGGGCGCAGCAAGGTTTCTTCGCGTGCAATAACACCAAGTGTTTCGCGTTGATCAAAAGCGTGGTCGCCAAGCGTGACCACATCGGCACCAGCTTCGAGTAAATCCCGATAATGCTTTTCCGTAAGACCACGGCCATGGGAGGCATTTTCGCCGTTTACAATGACGAAGTCGAATTGATAGTCGCGCCGTAGATCGGGCAAATAGCGCGACACGCCTTCTCGGCCACAACGGCCCATCACGTCGCCTAAAAACAATATCCGCATCAACTAACCTTTCCGCAGACCAAAGCGTCTTACGCCAGCTTCCGTCACCACCATGTCACAAGGCTCATCGTGAGGCTCCACCGGCATCACATCCACCTCCTGTGTTTCAAATGCATAGCCAACAAGGTTCAGTTTTTTGTCAATGCCATCTATGGTTCGGTCATAATGGCCCGCGCCATACCCTAAACGATTGCCCCACTTGTCAAAACCCAACATCGGCAACACCATCACATCAGGCACCACAACCTGCGCGCCTTTGGGCGGCGCAAGCGTGCCAAAGCCGGATGGCGCCAGCGGCAAGCCTTCTTGCCACAAGCGGAATTCAAGTGGCTGATGGCGGCCTAAAACCACCGGCAAACAAACCTGATGTCCCACCTCCATCAAGTGGACCAGCAAAGGTTCTGTACTCAATTCATCGCGAATAGCCCAATAAAGAGAAACCACTTGCCCGGGGTTAATCGGCACGGCCGCAACAAATGTTTCAGCAGCGGTTTTTGCGGCTTGTTCGCGGTAGCTGGGTGACAAAGCGGCGCGTTTTTGGTGCGCAAGCTCACGTAAAGTTTGTTTTTGTTGGGCAAGGTCGGTCAATGCGGCCATCAATTTTGCTACAGTAAATTAAGGTGCCGCCCTGGCCGTCGGAATAGTATTGATCCTGGGAACCTACTTACGTAGGTGGGCGCCGTATGTAAAAACCCACGAGTCTAAACAGGGACAGCTCCCTAAAGGATTGTTAAGGCCCCGGGAATGCAAAATATCCGGCACGAACCGGGCAGCGAAGGCCACATATAGGGCTAAAAACGATGGGTTTAAAGGGAAAACTTGTACCCCGTACAAAGATTGCAGCCAATTGGCGAACAACCACGCAGCTTTGAGCAAACCGCGTGGCACCAAAAGCATCACCAAGTCGCCTACCAGCGACGCAGACCAAGTAATTTTTCGCCATGTTCATTAAGAACCGCCCGTTCTGAGTTTTTCTTTTCCCAATCTCTTGGATCACCGGGAAATGAATCGCGTTTAGGGCATTCTTGTTCTTTCCAAAGACGGACACGTTCCTCCCGCTCTTCAACATTGTCAAAGTCTGCCGGGTACATTGAAATATATTGCGCCATGCGCACTTTATCGTCCGAATGGTTGGGGCGAACGCCATGGGCCAACAGCGCGTTGAAAATCAACAGATCACCGGGCTCCAGACTGATATTGTCGATATCGATGCCGGTCATATCTGGGTGCTTGGGATCACGATCCTCAGGTTGAGTTTTCTTCCATTCGTCAAAATGCTCAAACAGATAAGGCACACATTGGAACCCACCAGTTTCACTGTCCTGTTTTTTAAGGCTAAGCACCGCCTGTACGCTTATCGGCAATGGATCGAGCGACGTATCAACATCCCAATGGATAAAGCCGTTTGGATTGCCTTTGACCTTTTTGGGCGGGTTTAGATTGGCGCGGTCAATCACCACCCAAAGATCTTCGCGGTCCCAGATATCAACAAAGACGTCATAGATCCGTTTCTCCATCCGATTATCCCAAAGATATTGATGATTGTAGATCTCCAACATGCCTGCGTTGTTGAGCTCTTTCATCTTGTGCTCGCGGCGTTGAGGGGCGTACCACGTCGAAGGATCGTTAGGGTCCTTCTCATCAAATTCCCACAACAGATCAACCAAACGCTCAACGTTGGCCTGCGGCACAGCCTGGCGGACAATCACATAACCCTTTGTGGTCCAGTGCTTCCAATCCTCTTGGGATAAAACCCGCAAATCAAGTTTCTTCTTAATCTTGTGCAACGCCGTGCTGCCTTTATAACTCGCATGGCTATCTTTCACATTGGTATCGTGCATCATCACCCTCCTCGTTTCTTACATAAAGAGTAAGCGGCCAGATCGGCCCATGTTGTGCAATTCCGTCAAATTCTGATACTATTCACGCGTTAGTTTTCAGAGATTGATCGATATGCAACCATTTTTGGAGAATGTGCCGCGCAAAGCCGGTAGTTCGATCTATAAACTCAATCGGCGTTTAGAGAACGGCATTCCCTTTGTCTGGCATCATCATCCAGAACTGGAACTTACACTCACCTTCAATTGCACTGGACAACGCTTTGTCGGCGATAGCGCTCAGGATTTTGAGGACGGAGATCTAGTTCTTGTCGGCCCAAACTTGCCCCATAGCTGGGTTGCAAAAACCCGCATCGACAATGATATCCCCTTTACCGCCCTTGTGATTTGGTTTGAAAAGCAATGGCTCGAGCAAATTGCGACCTCAACACCGGAGCTAAAGCCAATCCTAAAACTTGCGGACAAGATGCAAAACGGCATTAAGTTTTCATCTGATGTCAGCGGTAAGGTGCGCCCGATATTTGAGCAGGTCTTTCAAAAAACCTCTCAAGGCTCAATGCTCAGTTTCTTGGAAATCATGCTGCTCTTAAGTGAGGACGCCAACATGCAAATATTGGCGACAAGCCAAGTTTCAAACCATGGGACCAATTCCAGCGCCCAGCTAGACCGGGTTTTAAGCCATATCCACGAAAATTATGCGCAACCATTGCGAATGAAACAATTGGCTCAGATCGCCGCGCTTAGCCTATCCGGGCTGGATCGGCTGTTTCAAAAACACACGAAAACAACGATTAGCGACTATCTGATCAATTTACGGATTGGCGACGCGAGCGCTCAATTGGCGACAACCAGCGCGCCAGTACAAACAATTGCCCACAATGTTGGGTATAATTCGCTGGCCAACTTCAACCGACATTTCAAAAGACTAAGGGGCGTCACCCCACGCCAATATCGCGCAACGTTTGGCGTGCGTTAGTCAGCGTCTACAGCGTTTTGATCTGTTTGAGTTGCATTGGCCAATTGCGCCGCCAGAAGTTCCGCAAAGATAAAATAAGGCAATTTATGTCAAGTTCAAATATGACACTCTCAGAGCTCAGATATGCTAGCATCGGTTCTGAGAAAACGCTTCAACTGAGGACCGACAGATGATCCAACCGGGAAAAAATATTGCAATCAAAGTCCCATTGCACAAGTGGGAAGAAACAGTGACCTTTTATAGAGATCGCGTTGGCCTGACACCAACAAAGGAACAGGCAAACAGCGTTGCTTTTGCGTTTGGGGATATGACCTTATGGATCGACAGGGTCGAAAAACAGAGCCAGGTCGATGTCTGGTTGGAACTTTTCACTGACGATCCCGACAAAGCATTGGAAACACTTGAGAGCCCAAAGCGTGATGAGCTCGAGTCTCTGGATAACGTAAACGGTCATTGGACCTCTGACCCAGCTGGCGTCGTGTTGCTTCTAACGAATGATTGAATGTTAGCTTACGCTCAAAGCAGATATTGGGCCAATCACCGTCGAATGGCTGTTCGCCCAATTCGCTGGCCAACTTCAACCGACATTTCAAAAGACTAAGGGGCGCCACCCCGCGCCAATATCGCGCAACGTTTGGCGTGCGTTAGTCAGCGTCTGCAGCGTTTTGATCTGTTTGAGTTGCATTGGCCAATTGCGCCGCGAGAAGTTCTACACGTTCAGAAACCATGATGATTTGTTTGGCGAAATCTTCTTCTAAACCATCACGTTCTTCAACGAGCTTGTTTGATTTTAGGGCCAACTGATCCAGCGCATTCTTTGCGCTCATCAATTCTTTTTGGGCGGCTGACAGATCGTCCATCACTGTAAGGGCCGCCATAACGGTCAACCGTGTATCACCCGCTTCGCCAAACTCGCCCTTTAGGCCTTCAACATAGTTGGAAAAACGGGTGGCAAGGTCGCGCACGTGCCCCTCTTGCCCATCTTCACATGCCATGCGGTATTTTCGGCCATCAATTTCAACGTTAATTTCTGCCATTTAAAATCTACCCGGCCTCATTTTCGCCGTTCAGCGCCAGCTGTACTTTTTCCATTGCGCCCATTATGCGTCGCGAAACTTGTTTTGCCGAAGATTCTATTTCACTGGCGCGCGAACTGGTTTTTTCCAATTCAGCCGCCAATCGCGTGCGCTCTTTGGCCAAATGCTGCACCTTGATTTCCAAATCATGTGTGGCACCTAATTGTTGTCTTGTTTCGCGCAATTGCAGCTCCAAGCGATCAAGCGCGTCGTCCAAACGCGCGTTCGCTCCCTGCAAATCGTATTTTTTTTCAGTCATAAAATCAGCCAGACGTCCCTCTTCGCGCAGGCTCCCCCAACGCCAACTTCATTTTGATTCTCTGTTATATATGCAGATAACCTGATCAGTTACCCCAATTGCAACCAGCAAATCACAATAAACTTGGCGAAAATGAGGGAATTGACTCAAAAAGCGGACCTGATAAGACATCGCCAACACATGTCGCCAATATATCCCGTTAAACGGGCAATTCAATTCGGGCAGGAATTTGATGACTGATCAAGCCAAAACAAGTGAAATGGCCAATGCAATCCGGGCATTGACAATGGATGCCGTGCAAAAAGCAAATATCGGCCATCCTGGTATGCCGATGGGGGCAGCCGATATTGCCACCGTGCTGTTCACAAAAATCATGAAATTTGACCCCAAAGCGCCAAACTGGCCAGATCGTGATCGATTTGTTTTGTCAGCGGGTCACGGCTCGATGTTGCTTTATTCCGCGCTGCACCTGCTCGGCTATGAAGATATGTCGATGGAAGACATCAAAAATTTCCGCCAGTTGGGCGCAAAAACAGCTGGTCACCCAGAATATGGCCACGCGTCAGGCATCGAAACAACAACCGGCCCACTGGGTCAGGGCATTGGCAACGCCGTGGGCATGGCAATGGCAGAAGCAAAACTAGCAGCCGATTACGGCGCTGAACTTGTTGACCATTACACCTACGCCATTGCTGGCGATGGTTGCTTGATGGAAGGCATTAGCCAAGAAGCAATTGCGCTTGCTGGCCACTTAAAGCTGAATAAACTGATCGTGATTTGGGACGACAATGACATCACCATTGATGGCGCGGTTTCCCTTTCTGACAGTACAGACCAACATGCGCGTTTCCGTGCTTCCGGTTGGAACACCCTAAGCGTTGATGGACATGATCAAGACGCGATTGAAGCGGTGTTGCTTGAAGCGCAAAAAAGCGACAAGCCAACCCTAATTGCTGCAAAAACGGTTATTGGTTTTGGCGCGCCAACAAAAGCGGGCACCTCAGCTGCACACGGCGCGCCGCTTGGTGACGACGAAATCGCTGGCGCGCGCAAGGCGCTTGGCTGGGACCACGAACCATTTTTCGTTCCTGATGCTGTAATGGACGAATGGCGTTTGGCCGGACTTCGCTCCACCAAACACCGCATTGCTTGGGAAGAACGTTTAGAAGGCAAAGGCGCAGAGTTTAAAGCTAACTTTGACCGTCGCGAAACTGGCGGTTTGCCAACCGGCTTCAAAAAGGCAATTGCGAATTTCAAACGCGAAATCGCGGACGAAAAGCCCAAATGGGCGACGCGCGTTGCATCGCAAAAATCATTGAATGTCATCAATTCCGTCTTGCCAGAAATGTTTGGTGGTTCTGCCGATCTAACCGGCTCCAACAACACAAAATCTGGCGATCAGGTTGCGTTCACCGCGGATGATCGTTCCGGCTCTTACGTTTATTACGGCATTCGCGAGCATGGCATGGCGGCTGCAATGAACGGCATTGCACTGCATGGCGGTCTTGCTCCTTATGGCGGCACATTCATGGTCTTTACAGACTATTGCCGCCCAGCCATCCGCTTGTCAGCCTTGATGGGCATTCGTTCGATCTATGTGATGACACACGATTCGATTGGTCTAGGCGAAGATGGCCCGACCCACCAACCGGTGGAACATTTGGCCGCCCTTCGCGCCATTCCAAACCTCAACGTTTTCCGCCCAGCGGATGCGACAGAGACTTTGGAATGTTGGGAAATCTCTCTTAAATCGAAAAAAACACCATCCATTTTGGCGCTAACCCGCCAAGGACTTCCTGCATTGCGCACCAGCTTTGACGAGAAGAACCGCTGCGCAAAAGGCGCATATTCGCTTTATGGCGACAGTGATGCCGAAGTGGTGCTGTTTGCATCAGGCTCTGAAGTTTCAGTTGCAATGGATGCGGCGAAAGCGCTTGAAAAAGACAAGCATTCTGTTCGGGTCGTTTCTGTTCCGTGTATGGAACTGTTTGAAAAACAAGACGCTGATTATCGCAAAGAAATTATCGGTTCGGCCAAATCTTACGTGGCAGTGGAAGCTGGCATTGAGATGGGTTGGCAAAAATATATCGGCCAAAACGGCAAATTTGTCGGCATGTCGACATTTGGCGCTTCTGCCCCGGGCCCGGAATT
The DNA here is from genome assembly GCF_051251695.1 of Maritalea sp. NCBI lineage: Bacteria > Pseudomonadati > Pseudomonadota > Alphaproteobacteria > Hyphomicrobiales > Devosiaceae > Maritalea > Maritalea sp. The sequence continues at coordinate 13,467 of NZ_JBPOEU010000007.1, forward strand.
ATTCGAGCATTTTGGCATTACGGCGAAAGTCGTGGTTGAAGCCGCTAAGTCTCAACTCTAAGTTACGCAATAAATCGAGGGGGCTTGTTTGGCCCCCTCTTCAAATCTCACCCTCTTATTCTCACCCCTTTGGAGATGAAACATGGCAGTACGGGTAGCAATTAACGGTTTTGGTCGCATTGGACGCAATATCTTGCGGGCAATTATTGAATCAGGTCGTACCGATATTGAAGTTGTGGCGATCAACGATTTAGGTCCAGTTGAAACAAACGCGCATTTGATCCGCTATGACAGCGTGCATGGCAAGTTCCCGGGCACCGTGACCGTTGACGGCGACACTATTGATGTTGGCCGTGGCCCAATGAAGGTCTATGCGATCCGCGATCCAAAAGAATTGCCTTGGGGCGAGTTGGATATCGATATCGCCATGGAATGTACCGGCATTTTCACTGCCCGTGACAAAGCTCAGTTCCATTTGGACGCAGGCGCGAAACGCGTGTTGATTTCTGCACCCGGCGCAAATGCTGATATCACCACTGTTTATGGCGTGAACCACGAAGACATCACAGCCGAGCATCTAGTGATTTCAAACGCATCTTGCACAACCAACTGCCTCGCGCCGTTGGCCAAAATTTTGCACCGCGAAATCGGCATTGAAAAAGGTATGATGAACACCATTCACTCATACACTGGCGATCAGCCAACTTTGGACACAATGCACAAAGACTTGTACCGGGCCCGTGCTGCGGCCATGTCCATGATCCCAACCTCAACCGGCGCTGCAAAAGCTGTTGGTCTTGTGTTGCCAGAATTGAACGGCAAATTGGACGGCATGTCAGTGCGTGTGCCAACACCAAACGTTTCCGTTGTGGATTTGAAATTCATCGCTGAGCGCGACACATCTGTTGAAGAAGTAAACGCTTTAGTGAAAGCGGCGGCTGAAGGCGAGTTAAAAGGCGTGCTTGATTTCGATACAGAAGCAAAAGTTTCAATCGACTTCAACCATGACCCACATTCATCAAACTTTGCTTCTGAGCAAACCAAAGTCATGGGCGGCAACTTCGTCTCTGTGATGAGCTGGTACGACAATGAATGGGGCTTCTCCAACCGCATGGCCGACGTGGCCGTGGTTGTTGGCAAAACGCTTTAATTCCATTTAGCGAACCAAGAATTTGTAAGGGGCTCTTTGGGGCCCCTTATTTTTGAGCTATAGATAAAGTGTCAATAATAGTTGCGCCCCCGAATGAGGGGAAGAGAACGGATTGTGCTATGAGCGATTTCAAAAAACTCGAAGATTTCGACTTTAACGGCAAACGCGTGTTGGTGCGTGTTGACCTCAATGTGCCGGTGGCAGACGGTAAAGTGACGGACAATACCCGCATTGTGCGGCTTGGCCCCACCATGAGCCACATTATCGAACATGGCGGCACCCCGGTTCTGTTGTCCCATTTTGGCCGACCGAAAGGCAAAGTGAACCCTGAGTTTTCCCTGCGCTTTATTGTGAACACCATCAAAAATGCTTTCGGCCAGCCGGTTGAGTTTGTTGAAACCGATTGGAGCGATGTTTCTGCCGCTAAATCCAAGTTGGATGCAGGCGCAAAAGGCACCATCTATGTGATGGAAAACACCCGCTTTCACCCCGGCGAAGAAGCCAATGACGATGAATTGGCCACTCGGATGGCGAGCCTTGGCGACATCTATTTAAACGACGCGTTCTCTGCCGCGCACCGCGCCCACGCGTCGACAGCCGCAATCGCTCATAAGCTTCCAAGCGGCGCAGGTCGTGCCATGGAAACTGAGTTATCAGCATTGCAAAAAGGCTTAGGCCAACCCCAAAAACCAGTGATTGCGATTGTGGGTGGCGCAAAAGTGTCCACCAAAATTGACCTACTTGAAAACCTGGTCACCAAAGTTGAAGCCTTGGTGATCGGCGGCGGCATGGCCAACACCTTCTTGCACGCCCAAGGCATTGATATAGGCAAATCACTTTGCGAAAAAGACTTGGCCGAAACTGCCCGCCGGATATACGACAAGGCAGCGGACGCCAATTGCGCGATCATTTTGCCCATCGACGGGGTGGTCGCGTGGCACTTTGAGGCAGGCGCACCAAACCGCACCTATGGCGTTGAAGCCATGGACCAGACCGGCATGATGCTAGATGTAGGCGACCGTTCAATTGAGCGCATTAAAGGCGCGATTGATGAGGCAAAAACTCTAATTTGGAACGGCCCATTGGGTGCATTTGAACTCGACCCGTTTGGCAAAGGCACTATCGCAATAGCCCATTATGCAGCCAAACGCACCAACGATGGCAAACTGGTTTCTGTTGCTGGCGGCGGCGACACCGTGGCGGCGCTGGCCAAGGCCAAAGTGGTCAATGACTTCTCGTACGTTTCGACCGCTGGCGGTGCGTTCCTTGAATGGATGGAAGGCAAACCATTGCCCGGCGTTGAAGCGCTTAAAAATTAGACACCTCAGTCTTTAAGATAACAAACCCCGGTGCCAAGGCGCCGGGGTTTTTGCATTCAATTGCATAGATCACTTGTGCGCCAACTGCGCCCGATAAGTATCTGCTTGCAACCCGCCCATGCCCCAGTTTGCCAGATCAACTTCGTCAATAACGATGAACGTTGTCTCAGGATCTTTGTTGAGCACGCGCACCAAAACGTCGGTGACGCCCTTGATCAACTCGGCCTTTTGCTCCCGCGTAACGCCTTCATCCGTAACCTTGATGTTCACATAGGGCATTTTAGTTTCCTTTATTGATATGAAAGATTTTGGACATGATTTTCCATGTCCCCTCAACCCGCACAAGGGTCAAAAAGTCGATAAAATCATTGGCTCCAATAGAACAACGCACCCTTGCAAATGCAGTGTTTTCGCCTGCAAATTCAACGCCGTCGATATGGTCATTTCTAGCTTCGCCTCGGGATGCGGGGGATTGTCGGGTGGCAATCACTTTGAAATATTCGTCCATTTGGCGATGCAGCAACGGGGTTTCATCAGCAGTTGCATAGATGGCGTTCGGGTGAAATAGAGCTTTAAAAATCTCAACGTCACAATGATAGAGCCCATCAAAATAAGTGCGCAGCAATGTGCTGACTTCCTCAAATTTTTTACCTTCCGCCCAATCCAAACTGCGACTTGAAACATCCATATTCGTGTTGGTCGACATTTTTAAACTCCATCTCAATTTGCTTTTAGTGCAAGCTTCAACCGGCTTGTGATGGGAAAGCTATCACCTCGATATCAATTGACAACCTAGTTTCTATCAGTAACTTATTGATTGAGGTTACCGCGCGGTAAGTGGGCAGATAAATTGTCCATAAAGCGTGCTGGCTTGGCAGCCGTTGATGGTGCAGTCAGCGGTTAAAAACATGAAAGACGTGGGGAAAGATGGCATTAAAGGTCACCAAAAACAAAAGCCCGAAACCACCTGTAGGCTGCGCTTTAACTGAATGCATGGCGATGATTTCTGGCGCATGGGCACCCAATGTGATCTGGCATTTGCGCGGCGGCCCACGTCGGTTCAATGAGTTACGGGTGGATATCCCCCCAATCTCAGCCAAAGTGCTCTCAGCAAGACTAAAAGACCTTCAATCACGCGGCGTTATAACCCGCCAGGTACAACCCACCTCACCGCCATCCGTGCAATATCAACTGACAGAATTAGGCGCCGAGCTGGTGCCTGCCATCGAAGCGATTGTGAATGTGGGCCACAAACTCAAGGCCGATGCTTGAATGGCGCGGGGATGATCCCCACTTGTGCCCAACTGAGTTGAATGAGGTGGAGCCAAAAAAACGATGCAAGCGATAACACACCATCAATATGGTGGCCCCCAGGTTTTGCAAATCGAGGATGTGCCCAAGCCTGAACCCAAAGACGACGAAGTCCTAATCAAAGTTGCAGCGTCCACCATCACGTCTGCGGAATGGCGTATGCGGACCCTTTCCATGCCAAAAGGATTTGGGCTTTTTGGTCGTCCGGCATTTGGCTTTTTTAAACCCCGCACCCAAATTTTAGGACAAGAACTTTCAGGTACAATTGAGGCCGTTGGGGCGCAGGTGAACAGGCTTAAAGTGGGCGACGAGATATTTGCCATTACCAACGGCAAATTTGGTGGCCACGCTGAATATCTCACTTTGCCCCAAGATTTCCCCATTGCCCATAAACCGGAAAACTTGTCTTTTGATCAGGCCGCTGCCATTCCGTTTGGCGGCACAACCGCCCTATATTTTCTTTATGACAAAGCAAAAATCGCGGCTGGCGATCGCGTGCTGATCAATGGCGCATCTGGCGCAGTCGGGTCCGCTGCCGTGCAAGTGGCGAAATATTTTGGAGCGCAAGTCACCGCTATATGCAGCGCCAAAAATCATACAGCAATACAACAGTTGGGCGCAGATTTCCTGATCGACTACAAAAGCGAAGACTTTGCGACCAACGGCAAACGATATGACATCATCATGGATTGCGTGGGCAACGCGTTTTATCCCCGTGTGAAAAACTCACTTCGCCCTAAGGGACGGCTTTTATCGCTTATCCCCACGTTGAGTGAAATGCTTTCCATGTTGGTTTTGAAGAAAGAAGATGATCATCAAATATTCACCGGCAGTGCCCCTGAACGAGCTCAGGATTTAACCACCCTCGCCGATATGGCGGAAAAGGGAAAATTCACGCCCTTAATCGATAGCACTTATGCTTTTACAGATTTCCAAAATGCCCATGCCCGCGTAGACACGGGCCGAAAAACGGGCTCTGTTGTCATCCAAATTGGATAGGGGACGATCAGCTTTTATGCTTGCTTTTGTGTGCAATAAATATGGTGGGGCAAATGTTTTGCAACTCAAAGAGCTGGAAAAGCCCAGCCCGAAACCAAATGAAATTTTGGTCAAGGTCAGGTTCGTATCACTCAACAGTTGGGACTGGGACATTTTAACCGGCAAACTGATTATGCGGCTGATTGGTCCGTTCAAACCGCCCTACTCGATTTTGGGTGCAGACCTTTCCGGCACGGTTGAAGCAATTGGAAGTGATGTCACGGATTTTCAAATCGGCGATGACGTGTTTGGCGACGTATCGGATAGCGGATGGGGCGGACTTGCCCAATTCGTAACCGGCGAAGCAAAGCATTTTACGAAAAAACCCAATCAGCTCTCCTTTGAAAAAGCGGCGACGCTTCCCCAAGCAGGTCTATTGGGCTATCAGGGCGTACGCACATTTGGCAACGTAAAGCCAGGCGACAAGGTGTTGATCAATGGTGGCGGCGGTGGCGCGGGCATGTTCGCCATCCAAATCGCAAAACTAGACGGCGTACACGCAACGGCGATTGATCGCGCAGACAAGTTTGACGCCATGAAGTCGTTTGGTGCGGATCAGGTCTATGATTATAAACAAGTCGATTATACCAAACTGGACCAAAAATTTGATGTGATCATTGACGCGGTGGCCAATCGGATGCCCAGTGCCTATCGCAATGTTTTAACCCCCACCGGCACCTTTGTGATGATGGGCGGCAAAATGCGCTCAATTCTGGCAACCCTTCTGGCATCACGCAAAAACACCGCCGATGGCCAACAGTTCAAAATTTTGATGTGGACCGTCAATCGCCACGATTTGGACGCACTGGCCCAATTGGTCGTGACCAAAAAAATTGATGTATCCATCGATCAAATATTCGATTTCAACCAGACCCCAGATGCCATGCAATATGTGGGCGCGCAAAACGCGCGTGGTAAAGTTGTGATTAGCTTGACCTAGAAAATCCATTTAAATCAATAAATTACCTGTCAAATTTTCAGGCAAATTGGAACACATGGTGTGCGCACCCATGACCATTTTCCAACGCTTTCATTAACCTTGGTGTCGCCTTCGCTTGTCTATGTGTAAAAAATATTTGACATCATGATTGTTATTTCATACATAGTGTCTAACAAACACGACGATGTGTAATAAATTCACGACTTAGGCACGAGGCAAACATGTCCTTTCACGAACGCAATATTGTAACTTATCTGGTCACCGGTTTCATTGTGATGGTGGTCTATTCCTTCCACATGTATGACCAATACCAAGCTGGTATTTTTGATGGTCCTGATGCAGGTTCTGCCATCGGCTGGGCCACCTTGAAAATGATTGCTGGCTCAATCATCGTAAACATTGTGGTTAGCATCCTCGTAGCGATCATTAGCGGCATAGTCTCAAGAGAAACCGCAATGGATGCTGCAGACGAACGGGACAAGCTGATTGATCTTGTTGGCATGAAAGTCGGCTTCATTGTCTTTTCCACCTTCTTTGTCGGCTCCATCATTTGGTTAGCGTTTGGTGCGCCAATGGCTTACGTCCTGATCGCTAGCGTCTACGCCATGTTCATCGCCAGCTTGGTCGAAGGCAGTACGCGCATGGTTCTTTACCGAAGAGGTTTTTAATCATGGCAAAACCCAAAGGTAAGCTAGAAAACAACATTCGACGGCTTCGGTTCGACAATGATGAAATGAGCCAAAAAGCATTGGCCGAAGCTGTTGGCGTTTCCCGACAAACCATTGTCGCAATTGAGGCAGCAAAATACTCCCCTTCGCTGGAACTGGCGTTTCTAATAGCCAACGCATTTGAAACGCCACTGGAGCAAGTGTTCAGCTACACGCCGCCAAAAAAGTAAAACAAAGCCGGGCGTAAAACGCCCCTCACAAATCGATAAACCTTTGAATTCACTTGAACCTATCAAGCCTGAAAGCGATACCGCTATGCCCAATGTAACCGATACAAAAATGAAAACCATGAAAGCCCTTTACTATGAAAATTTCGGCGGCCCGGAAGTTCTTCAAATCCGCGATGTGCCAATTCCCGAACCAAAGGACAACGAAGTCCTGATCAAGGTTGAAGCCTCCCACTATAGTAACGGCGATGCCATTGCCCGCACGGGGAAAACACCATGGCCATTGATGCAAATACCCGCCAAAATCCTGATGGGCATTTTCAAACCTAAAAACCGCATTTTGGGTGGTGAGTTTTCCGGAACTGTTGAGCAGGTTGGTCAGGGGGTTTCAAAATACAAACTAGGAGATCGCGTGTTCGGGTTCACCGATATGCAATTTGGCGCCCATGCGGAATTTGTCTGCTTGCCTGAAACGGCTCCGATCACCCATTGCCCGGGCGAAGTGTCCTTTGAGGATGCGGCGGCGATTGGTGGATCAAATGCTCAAACCGCATTGCACTTTGTGCAAACCGCCAACATTCAACCGGGTGACCACGTGTTAATCAACGGCGCTTCGGGTGGCATCGGGCGCGTTGCGCTTCAATTGGCCAAGCACAAGGGCGCAACGGTTGTGGGCACATGTTCAGCGCAAAACAAAGAACTGGTGCTGGCGCTTGGGGCAGACGAAGCGATCGACTATCGCACAACGGACTTCACCCAGCAGGGCAAAAAGTATGATGTTATTATCGACTGCGCGGGTTTTTTATCATGGCGCAAAGTTGAACCCGTTCTTACCGCTAAGGGCAAGCATTTGCTGGCGATGTTTTATATTTCCCATTTGCTCAAACAGCGCCAAACAAAAGGCAAAGGCGGCAAACAACAATTATGCGTGCTTGCGCCAGGTTCTGCCGAAAAACTGCAAATGATTGGCACACTTCTCGCCTCAGGCGGCCTTAAACCCGTTATCTCGAAACGCTTTCCCATGAACAAAGCGATTGAAGCTGCAGCGCTTTATGACACCAACACCCAAGCCGGTTGCATCATCCTATTACCTCAAGTCTGGAACGAAAAATGACCTATTTCATAAACAACCCACGCCCCTTTACATTTGCCGCAGGTATTTGTTTTCTCTTACTTGTTATTTCAGCACCCATTGGTTTGCTGATTGTGCCGGAACAAATTGTGGTGGCTGGCGATGCAACAACAACCGCCCTAAACCTAAAAAGCAATCTTGGTCTGTTTCAAATTGGAATGCTGTCACAGGTCGTCATTGTGTTGACCGAGATCGTTCTAACCGCCCTGCTGTTTATGTTGCTCAAACCGTCGAGCCCGACAATTGCGTTGATGTTGGCATTCGCGCGGTTGGCCATGACCGTAATCATCGCCATCAATATTATTCCCCATTTGATGATGGCGGAGCTTGCCAGCGGTGCGAGTTACCTTTCAACTTTTACCCCCGAGCAAATTGATACGCTTATACTGTTCTTCTTTGAAACGCACATGATGGGCACCGTTGCTTGGCAATTTCTCTTTGCACTTCACCTTCTGCTTGTGGGCTATGCGGTGTTTCGTTCCACATATCTGCCGCGATTTATCGGCATTGCGCTGATGATCGGATGTATCGGATATGGATTTGACAGTTTTGGCCGCATTTATGGGCTGATGGATAATTCAGCCTACGCGATGACCAACAATATTCTGCTCGGCGTTTCTGGTGTCGGAGAACTGGGATTTGGCCTTTGGCTGCTGATCAAAGGCGTAAACCAAAACCGCTGGCGCGAGAAAACCTTAGCGCAATAGTAAAAACAAAGCCCGCCGCGTTGGCGGGCTTTTCATTTATGCGACGGTGATGGCCACTTTGCCTTTGGCCCGCATGGTTTCAACATATTCCACACCGATTGGCGTGTCCTTTAGCGCATATGAACGGTCAATGACCGGTCTAACATCGCCTTCGGCCAGCATGTTGCCAAGGGTTTTTAAATCCTCCGGCAACACTTCGGCAATTTTAAGCACCGCATTTTTCCCAGACTCAGTGAATAACCAACGACCAAACAACCCCACCATGAGCATGTTTTTAATGTTCAACCCAACAAGAACCCAAACACTTTTGGGCAGCATAGCGCGTTTAATATCGCCGATTGAGCGATTGGCAGCCAAATCAATGATCACATCATATTTTGTTGGCTCTTGGGTGAAATCGGTTTTCTTATAGTCAATCACATGGTCTGCGCCCAAGCTGCGCACCAGTTCGACATTGGCGGTGCTGCACGCCCCGGTAACTTCAGCACCCAGCTGCTTGGCGATTTGCACAGCATAAGTGCCAACGCCACCAGAAGCGCCGTTGATCAAAACCTTCTGCCCCGGCTTGACCTGCCCCCAATCGCGCAATGCTTGCAAGGCGGTCAGCCCTGCAATGCCAACAACGCCTGCGTCTGCAAATGAAACATTTTGGGGTTTTAAGCTGAGCCTATTGGGCGCGCAAACGGCATATTGGGCAAACCCACCAACACCGATATCGCCAAATACTTCGTCACCCGGTTTGAACGCGGTAACGTTTTTCCCAACCGCTTCAATCGTGCCAGAAACATCAGCACCTAATACAATATTTTTTGGCGCAAAAAGACCACTTTCAGCGAGGCGAATTAAAAACGGGCTGCCGCGCAAAAAATGCCAATCATAGGGATTAATGGAGGTGGCGGCGACTTTGACCAAGACCTGATTTAGTCTCGGTTCAGGACGTTCAACCTGTTCGAGTTTCATCACTTCAGGTCCGCCATAGGTACGACTTGTTATGGCCTGCATCTTATCATTCATCCCAATGCCCTCACATTTTAAGCCCTGCGACAATCTGTCAATTGCCGTGTTGCCATACAAAAATTGGGTGCAAAAATTCCAAATCAAGTCCTTGAAAACGCGCCAATCGCACACACGAGCAAGAGGGGTGTCTTATTCCACAGCTATGGTTACCGCACGATCAAGCTGAAATAGTTATATATTTCAAATAACTAAACCAGTATATCGATACCAAAACAATACCACCATCACCCCAAAGTCTAACTCGACAATAAAGAGCACAGGGGCCAGAAATCGGACAAAATCACATGCATTTTGGAGAGAATTCAAATGGCCCGCATCACCCTTCGTCAATTGCTCGACCATGCTGCAGAGCACAGTTATGGCGTTCCTGCGTTCAACATCAACAATATGGAACAAGCATTGGCCATTGCCGAGGCAGCGGACAAAACAGACAGTCCGGTTATCATTCAAGCTTCACGCGGCGCGCGGTCCTACGCACACGATGTGATGTTAAAGCGCATGATGGACGCGATTGTTGAAATTTACCCCCACATTCCAGTTTGCATCCACCTTGACCATGGCAATGGCCCAGCGACCTGCATGACCGCGATCCAATCTGGTTTTACCTCCGTGATGATGGATGGCTCGCTTGAAGAAGACGGCAAAACACCAGCTGATTGGGACTACAATGTCGGCGTTACCCAAGCCGTGACCAACAATGCCCATCTTGGTGGCATTTCGGTTGAAGGTGAACTGGGCGTTTTAGGCAGCCTTGAAACGGGCATGGGCGACCTGGAAGACGGGCATGGCGCTGAGGGTAAACTCTCAACAGAACAACTTTTGACCAACCCCGACGAAGCGGTAAAATTCGTCAAGGAAACCAAAGTTGACGCGCTCGCAATCGCCATGGGCACATCCCACGGCGCCTATAAATTTACCCGCAAACCAGATGGCGACATTTTAGCGATGCATGTGATCGAAGAAATTCACCGTCGTTTGCCCGGCACCCATTTGGTGATGCATGGATCCTCCTCCGTACCGCAAGAATTGCAGGACATCATCAACCAGTTTGGAGGCGAAATGCCACAAACTTGGGGCGTTCCCGTTGAAGAAATCCAACGCGGCATCAAAAACGGCGTGCGCAAAATCAATATCGATACCGATAACCGTATGGCCATGACGGGCCAAATCCGTCGGGTATTGCAAGAAAATCCGGGCGAGTTCGATCCGCGCAAATATCTAAAGCCTGCCCGCGATGCCATGACCAAATTGTGCATTGAGCGGCTCGAGCAATTCAACACAGCAGGCCAAGCTTCAAAAGTTGGCAAAATTATTCCGCTGGCAGATATGGCCAACCGCTATGCTGCTGGTCAGCTTGATCCTCAAGTCAGCTAATCGAGCCAACAAATCTGTTGAAATTTTTACGGCGTATGGGCAAGTCAGTAGACAAGTCTATGCGCCGTTTTCGTTTAACTATTGCAAAAACTTGCACATGACCTATTTTCCGCCCAAATTGCAGGCAATTAGAGATAGCCCATTATATGGGCACAAATTCAAAGGTTCATATGCGCGCTCAAATCTTTCTCATTACCCCGCCCGATATCGGGATTGAATTTTCTTCAACGCTAAAAGATGCGCTTGCGGACAATGATGTAGCGGCGTTGCTGATCCAACGCGGTGATCGTGATGACGCGGATTACATCGAAATAGCGCAAGCTTTGATCCCGATTGCGCAAAGCGCAAACTGTGCGGCATTGCTGGACAATATGCCAGAAGCTGTGCGCAAATTGGGCGCTGACGGTGTTCACATGACTGGCGCACCTGAAACCATCATTCAGGCAGTGAAAAGCCTAAAGCCCAACGCAATCGTTGGAGCAGGCGGTATCCACACCAAGCATGACGCAATGACCAAAGGCGAGCTTGGCATCGACTATGTGTTCTTCGGGCACCTAGCCGCCGCCAAATCAGATGATGAATTCACGTCTGAACAGCTTGCCAATTGGTGGGCTGAAACGTTTGAAATTCCGGCTGTCGTATTCAATCTAGAAAACGCCGACATGGACGCAAGCTGCGAATTTCGGGCTGTGCGGGAACAGGTTTGGACAAGCGAAAACCCAAATGCGGCAATAGCGGCAATAGGTGTTGAATAGTCCCATGTTCAAAACAATAGGCATCACAAGACTGATCAAAATTTCACTTCTTAGCGCAGCGCTGGGACTGGTGCCATCAACCCCAATTTTCGCTCAAGCAGCGGTTAGTACAAACCAAGCACAGCAAGCTGAGCAAGCAGCCGAAATTGCACGGTCCGTGTTGGGCCCACGCCAGCAAGTTGACGAAGCCTATGGCGCTTTTCAACGCGGGGCTTATCTCACTGCCCTCTCCCTCGCATTACCCCGAGCACAAAATGACGATGCCGCAGCGCAAACCCTAATTGCAGAACTATATGCAAACGGCTTGGGTGTGGGCCTAAACCATGCGCGCGCATCTTCTTGGTATGCATTGGCGGACAAAAATGGCGATCTGAACGCCACCTTTCAACTGGCATTGCTTTACCAGCAAGGTTTGGGCGTACCCAAGAACCGCAAAAAAGCCGCGGAGCTAACCAAGAAAGCCGCAGATGGGGGCATTACCGCCGCCAAGTATAATCTTGCTCAACTGTACGTTGAAGGTCGGTTCATCGAACCCGACCTAAGTACCGCCGCTCAATTATTTAAAGAAGCTGCCGACGCCAACATTGCCGAAGCCCAATATGATTATGGCAACATTCTAATTGCCGGAGCAGGTGTGCAACCCAACCTTGATGATGGCGTTTATTACATTGGCCTTGCGGCAGCCAATGGCAACATCGCCGCGATGGTTGAATATGCAACCTTTTTGACGCAAGGCCAAGGTGTGCCGCAAGATTTAGCACTCGGCGCTGTTTGGTATCAAAAAGCCGCTGAAGCCGGCAATCCAGTGGGGCAGGCCCGATTGGGCCGCGCTTTGGCAACGGGCAGCGGCGTTGAAAAGAACCTCGTCGAAGCCGCTAAGTGGCGCGCCCTTGCCCGCAGCCAGGGGCTGAGCGATGAAACGCTGAACCAAATGCTTGCGGATTTATCTGCAAGCGACGTGAAAAAGGGCGAAGAACTTGCCCGTATCTGGGCAAACCCTGCGGCCGCAAATTAAGCAAACCATTAGATTGCATGGGTGGCAAAGGCCCAATAGCCTTGCACAAAGGCCAATATTGGGGCAAAAGGCACCCCAACAGTAAATACCAGGCGGTTGAGCGAAAACAACGATCACCGAAAGACCAATCCGGAAAGACCACTAAAGATGAAACTGAACGGCAACGAAATTCGCCCTGGCAATGTTATTTTGCATAAAGACAGCCTGTGGGTTGCGGTAAAAACACAAAGTGTAAAGCCGGGCAAAGGCGGCGCGTTTGCGCAGGTTGAACTTAAAGACATCGTGTCTGGCACCAAGCTCAACCAACGTTTCCGCGCAGCAGAAACCGTTGAACGCGTTCAGCTTGAGCAAAAAGAATATCAGTTTCTTTATGCCCAAGGCGAAGATTTAGTGTTCATGGATATGGAAAGCTATGAGCAACTTGAGTTGCAAGCTGACTTTGTCGGCGACCGTGCTTCATTTTTGCAAGACGGCATGATGGTTGAAGTTGAAAGCTATGAAGGCAAAGCCCTTGGCGTGAAACTTCCCCAATTCGTGACGTTGGAAGTTAAAGAAACTGAGCCCGTTGTTAAAGGCCAGACCGCCGCAAACTCATTCAAACCAGCTGTGTTGGAAAATGGCGTAAAAGTCATGGTGCCACCTTTTGTTGGCGAAGGCGAAAAAATCGTCATCGACACCACAGAAGTCACCTATTCAAAACGCGCAGAATAGGGTCTAGACCCAAACCGCACTAAATTAAGGCTAAAACGTCATGGCACAATCTGCCCTTTTGACCATCATGACCGCAGCAGCACGCAAGGCTGCCCGTTCGCTCAAACGCGATTTCGGTGAAATTGAAAACTTGCAAGTTGCGCGCAAAGGCCCCGCAGATTTCGTTTCTGCTGCTGATCAACGCGCAGAAGAAGTGATTTTTGAAGAGCTACACCGGTCGCGCCCATCTTACAGTTTTCTAATGGAAGAACGCGGCGCAATCGAAGGTACCGACGGGCAACACCGCTGGATCGTTGACCCTTTGGACGGCACAACCAACTTCTTGCACTCCATCCCGATGTTTGCCGTTTCAATCGGTTTGGAACGAAATGGTGTGATGGTGGCTGGGGTAACTTACAACCCGATCACCGAAGAACTATTCTCAGCTGAACGCGGCTCTGGCGCTTATGTTAATAACCGCCGATTGCGGGTCGCTGGCCGAACGCACTTGGCCGATTGTGTTGCTGTAACCGGCATCAAACATACAGGCCGCACGGCTGAAGACACAAGAACAATCGCGCAAGTCGCAAAAATCAACCCAACAGTTGCAGGCATTCGTCGCACAGGTTCTGCTGCACTTGATATGGCCTATGTTGCCGCTGGTCGGTTCGACGTCATGTGGGAAACGGGCCTTATGCCATGGGATATCGCTGTGGGCATACTGATGATCCGAGAAGCCGGTGGCACCGCGACAGACATTGATGGCAAAGAACTAAAGCCAGAAAGCGGTTCTGTTTTGGTTGGCAATGAAAAAATACATGGCAAAATGCTTAAAGCGCTAAAAGCCGCATAAGCCAGATTGAACTGGACAAAAATTAAAAGCCTCGACATTTCCGTCGAGGCTTTTTTGTGCGCAAACATCAGTTTAATGTTGTGTTGAACCAATGGGGTAAAACTTGCCCCAATAGATTAGCTCTGCTTTGGCGTCGTATTAAAATCGCTCGCATCATGTCGCTCTGGAAGTTGCTCATCTGCTTCACCCCAACTGCGATTGACCATTTTACCGCGTTTAAATGCGGGGCGATCAAAGATTTCATCTGCCCAACGATTTAAGTTCTTGTAGCTTTTAACGTCTAAGAATTCCGCAGCGTCATAAACTTGCCCCTTGACCAAAGCCCCATACCAAGGCGCAGTGGCAATATCAGCGATTGTATATTCGTCACCAGCAAGATATGCGCGATCAGCCAAGTTGCGATCAAGAACATCAAGTTGGCGCTTCGCTTCCATTGCAAATCGGTTGATCGGGTATTCAAATTTTTCAGGCGCATAGGCATAAAAATGCCCGAAACCGCCGCCAAGATAAGGCGCTGAGCCTTGAAGCCAGAACAACCAATTCAGACATTCTGTGCGTGCGGCCAAGTCTTTAGGCAACAAAGCACCAAACTTCTCAGCCAAATACAGCAAAATAGCGCCGCTTTCAAAAACGCGAGAGCCGGTTGTTGTGTCAAGCAATGCAGGAATTTTGGAGTTCGGGTTTATGTCAACAAAACCACTGCCAAATTGGTCGCCTTCCTGAATATCGATCAGCCATGCATCATATTCCGCACCCGTATGACCAAGAGCTAAAAGCTCCTCCAGCATCACCGTGACTTTCACCCCATTGGGCGTTGCCAACGAATAGAGTTGAAGCGGATGCTTACCTGTTTTGAGCGTCTTCTCATGGGTCGATCCGGCAATCGGTCGGTTTGTGCTCGCAAATTTGCCGCCGTTTTCGGCATCCCATTTCCACACTTTTGCTGGTGTATATGTCATCATTTTTCCTTTTAGAGTATGGAGTTCATGTCCGCACATTGCTCTAACTCGGCATTGCAAAGCAACTCAAGAATAATTGATGCAAATGCATTCAAAGTTTGATTGAAAAGCTGAAGCGTCTCACCATCGCCTGCCTCTACTTATGCGAAACAGATGCGGGGAAATTTGGTTGTTAAAAGGATGGTTGTTGCTACGCAATCAACGCTCTAAAGCGCCTTTTCCCGCGATGATTTTATCGCGAAATTTTGCGATGCGTTTCAGGCGGGTCGCTGACTGCTTCGCCGAATTAAGGTTGATCGCATAACTTTTTCGACGACCAACGGTCAACCCGTAAAATGCTTCTGCCAGTTCCGGATCATCGTCGAGCGCCTCTACCAGTTCAACCGGCAAATCTGGTTCGCTATTGTCTTTGACGGGCCTGACATCGTTTTTCGCATAGTCAATTGCCTCGCCAAGATAGGCGCTCATGATCTGCTCCATCTCTTTGACTTGTTCGTTAGACGTAAAGCACATCATGTCAGGGTGTTTGGTATTCGGCCCTCTTCGTTCAAGCACCGCTTCAGTATCTTTCATCAGCGACGCGTTGAAGAATGTCAGCCGAAAATCAAGCCGAAAGGCACCAATGATCACGATGTTTCGCCCCTCATGCACGTAGCACGGGTGCCCCCACTTGACCGTTTCCTCAAGACCAGCAGCCAAACAAATTCGACGGAGATCTGTTAGACCATCAATCCACTTTCTGGTCGAACAATCCGGTGTGTCAAAACGTTCGCAGCGACCGCAGCCCTTGGAAAAATAGTCTTCAATCTTGGTGATCATCATATCTTTTGTCTCCACCTCAAAGCATTTGAACAGCCTAAACGAGCCTATCATTTTTGTTCAGACAGATGGCTTTCCGTGCCACTCTCTTTCCACTATCAATGTAAATACAAATCAAAAACAAAGAAAGCTGGCGCAAAATGTGGCAAGAAATATGGTCGACAGTGGTGGCTGAGTTTTCTGATATTCCGGACATTGAGACGGTGACCAAAATTACCGTTCGCGTATTGATCGCCGCAATACTTGGTGGAATTTTGGGGTATGAGCGCGAACGCAAATCCATTAGCGCCGGGGTGCGGACCCATATGCTGGTCGCTGTTGGTGCCGCCATTTTCACCATTGGACCGACCCAGGCGGGGATGTCACTGGATGATCTTTCCCGCGTTATACAAGGCGCCATTCAAGGCATTGGTTTTCTAGGTGCGGGCGCCATCATTGTTGGCACGTCAACGCGCAAAACCCAAGGGTTAACAACAGCCGCTAGTATTTGGGCTGCAGCAGGCATTGGCATCGCAGCAGGTTTGGGCGTGGAAGCAACCGCCGTTCTGTCGACAATTGTTGTTCTGTTTGTTCTGGCTGTCGTGCCGATTTTTGTGAAACGGGATCGAAAGGTTTCGGCTGATCCAGACGGCAAGACCGATAATCTAGATGACGACGCAAAAGACTGATTATATTACGTTTTCAATCAATAAACCCGACCGCCATTAATTGACGAAACTGAGTACAACATGCCCCTACCAATTGGCAAATCATTCAAAGACGCGGAAGTCGTAGATCTCTATCTCAAGCGCCCACCCTATCCGGCCAAGCTGTTTGATTTGCTGGTTGAACATGCACCCTCGACACAAAACGTGCTCGATTTAGGGTGCGGACATGGCAAAATCGCTCGGCCGCTGACGACACGCTTCCAAAACGTTACAGCAATTGATCCTTCAGCGCGCATGATCGCGTTGGGCAAAACATTGGAAAACGGCAAGGCCAAAAACCTCACCTGGACTGAGGACTATGCGGAAACGGCAAATCTTTCAGCTTCCTATGATGTCATCGTCGCCGCCCTGAGCATCCATTGGATGGATCACGCGACCCTGTTCCCCAAATTGCTAAAGCACGCAAAACCAAACCACCTCTTTGCCGTTATCGAAGGGGATCAACCTCACAACGCACCCTGGAAAAATGATTGGCACTCCTTTTTGGAAAAGTGGGTGCCTATAATGACCGAAAAGCCGTTTATTAAAAATGGTGGAAGTGGATTTTGGGACAAGTATTTGGAATATGTCGAGGTCAACGATGAATTTGAACTGATCTCAGATCCAATTGTACAATCGATCGATGATTTTATTCTCTGCCAACATTCACGCGACACATTTACCATTTCAAAACTGGGAGATAGGCGTGAACGGTTCGATGCTGAGCTGGGCGAGCTTTTAGCGAATTATGCTGATGAGAGCGGCAATTTGACCTTTAGAAGTTGCACCAAGTTAACAACGTCTCAAATAGCCACATAAACTGGCCTAGATAAAAATGGACCGGCCCCCGCGTCACAACAATACCACATCAATTTGATTTAGATATTGTCATGCCCAATTGCGATGACTAGAATCATAAGCTGGGAGCAATCGATCCGAGGGAAATATCGTTAATGGCGCAGTCATACGATCCATATCATCTTGCAAGTCCAACCGTATATCTTGTGAAGATGATCATCTTCCTGATTATTGTCGGCATGGTTGCTGTTATCATCGCGCCGCAACTGATCGAAGCGTTTTGGGCTAACCCCTTTATTAACATGGTTATTTTGGGTGCTTTGGCGATTGGCATCGTGTTGAGCTTCTTGCAAGTCATGCGCCTATACCCCGAAGTGAGATGGGTCAATTCGCTGCAATCAGGCAATATTGACGCCAATATCCGCCAGCCTGCCATGCTATTGCCGGTCGCGGTGATTTTGCGCGACAATTTGGGTGAAACCATTATCACCCCCTCATCCTTGCGCTCCATTCTTGATTCGGTGGGGAATCGGCTAGACGAAGCAAAAGACACGTCGCGTTATCTAACCAGCCTTTTGGTGTTTCTTGGCCTTCTGGGTACGTTCTACGGCCTGTTGCAAACCGTTGGGTCTGTTGGTGACGTAATCAAGTCCCTCGACATCACCGCCGGGGACAGCGGCAATTTGTTTTCCAACCTTAAAAACGGCCTTGAAGCCCCCTTGTCCGGCATGGGCACGGCGTTCGCCTCGTCTTTATTCGGCCTTTCGGGGTCATTGATTTTGGGCTTTTTAGACCTTCAAGCGGGCCAAGCGCAAAACGCATTTTATACAGATTTGGAAGACTGGATGTCCTCCATGACCGAACTTGACCACCCCATGACCCAAATGCAGGTGGATCAAATGGGCGCCGATGGCGCTGGCATGCAGGAAATGGTCGCCCAGTTGGGCGCGACAATGCAAAACTCATCCTCGTCGCAAAATGCCATACGCGCCATGGCCGAACTGGCCCATGGGTTGGACGGATTGACCAAAATCATCCGCCAACAACAAGATGATTTGCGCACCCACATTACGGACCAAGCCGCAAACAACCATAAAATGCGTGAACTTGTGGACGCGCTGCTCAACTCTGTTGAGCAAGACAACAGCCAAAAATCTGGCGACGACAAAGAGGGCAAATAGTCCATGGCGCGCGCAAGACGGCAGGCAAGACAAGACTATTGGCCCGGCTTCGTGGATGCGATGGCTAGTCTATTGCTGGTCATTATTTTCCTGCTGTCCGTGTTCATGCTGGCCCAGTTTTTCCTCAGCCAAGAGATTTTGGGCAAAGACAGCGCGCTCACAAGACTGAACAGTCAAATCGCTGAACTTACCGAGTTGTTGCAACTAGAACGCGCCAGTTCTGAAGATTTTGAAAGCACTATCGCTTCACTTTCAGCAACCCTTGCAGGCACCGAGAGCCAGCGCGATAGCCTGTTGCAACAATTATCAGGCTTAGGCTCTGGCACCGATGAAAAAGATAGCCAAATCGCCCAATTGGCCACCGACCTAACCTCACAAAAAGAAATCAGCGCAGAGGCCGCCGCGCAGGTGGCGTTGCTTAACCAACAATTATCCGCCCTGCGCTCGCAAATCGCCGCGCTTGAGGCCGCTCTAGGTTCATCCGAACTACGTGACAGCGAAAGCCGCACCCGCATCGCCGATTTAGGCCGACGCCTCAATTTGGCATTGGCCCAACGTGTGCAAGACCTGTCCAGATATCGGTCGGACTTTTTTGGCCAGTTGCGTGAAATCCTTGCTGGGCGCGATGACATCCGCATCGTGGGCGACCGGTTTGTGTTTCAGTCCGAAGTGCTGTTCAGCGCGGGTGACGCGGAAATTGCCGACGCAGGTTTAGACGACCTCACCGCCCTGGCCAACGCCATCAAACAACTTGAAACCCAAATCCCGCCCGAAATCCCTTGGGTTTTGCGGATTGACGGGCACACGGACAAACGTCCTATTAACACCCCCCGCTTCCCTTCAAACTGGGAACTTTCCGCCAGCCGGGCGATCTCCGTGGCGAAATATTTGGTCGAACAAGGCATTTCCCCCACCCGCTTGGTCGCCGCCGGATTTGGTGAGTTTCAACCCATCGACACCGGCGACACCGACGCAGCCTATCGCCGCAATCGGCGGATTGAGTTTAAGCTGACGGATTAAATTTTAGATCAACGGAGGCTCAATGCGCCTATATTCCAGATGGCAGAACTCCGCGGGCGAACGTGTGCGCATCGGCTTAAATCTAAAAGGCATAAATTGCGAATATGTGCCGATAAGTGGTCTTACCAAGCAGGAATATTTGCGCATCAATCCCCAAGGTTTACTGCCGACCCTCGAAGTCGGGGGGGAATTCATTGCCCAATCTTCTGCAATTTTAGAGTACTTGGAGGAAATGTTTCCGAAAAGGTCCTTCTTGCCGAGCGATCCAATAGTCAAAGCACAAGCTAGGGCCTTTGCGAACCACATCTCATCAGAAATGCACGCCCTAACTCAAATGCGCATTCAAAAAATGGTCGGCAAAGGTCCTGCAAAAAATTGGGTTCAGCATTGGCATGATGTTGGGTTCCACGCTCTAGAACAAACCGTACGACAACGAAACCTAAAAACAGATTTCTGTTTTGGGGACGAGCCAGGTTGGGCCGATCTACATTTGATCCCCCAACTGGCAAATGCTCGACGCTTTGGCGTCGATCTTGCTCCCTATCCCCTGCTTTTGGAGGTGGAAGCAAACTGCATCAAGCTTGAAGCATTCGTCAATGCTAGACCAGAAAATCAAACCGACTATCCGGGGTTCAAACCGAACGAATGACCACCTACCTTCGTCACCCTCGGGCTCGACCCGAGGGTCCATGATGGGCTTGCAACATTAAAAAGCGGGCGTGTTTAGACCCCATCCGTCATCCCCGCGTAGGCGGGGATCCAGACCGGAGCGAGCGCCAACATAAGCCATTCAATTTCAAACAAGCAGAAACTCACAACTGGATTCCCGCCTGCGCGGGAATGACGGCTTCGGCTTTTAATCGGGCGATATTGCTACAAATCGAAAGATGGCCAACCGCCGCCAGCACTTGAGTTGAACTCCCAATATAACGGCGAGTGGCTCTGTAGTGGCTTTGTTGAACGCATACGCGTGACTGAACCTTCCTAAAATCATTGTAGATTCATCAACCAATGTGGTTTGATCCCGGCTCAAGGCCGGGATGGTGCGGGGGGCGATGTGACGGATATAGCGACCATCTGATAAGCTGATAAGCTGATAGGCTGATAGGCTGATAGGCTGATGATATGGCTAACGGAACCATTTTCGCCAAGGAAATAACTCGACAATTCACCAAGCTATTCCACACGCGCCACCCCGCACTCGATGGGGGGTCTAGCGAAAAGTCACCTACTGCTGAAACTGCAATCTCGCCAATTCAGCGTAACGACCGCCCTTTTCGATCAACTGATCGTGGGTGCCCTGATCGATGACCTTGCCGTCTTCCAACACCAAAATACGATCAGCGTTTTTAATCGTCGCTAAACGATGCGCCACAACAAGGGTTGTGCGGCCAACCATCAAGCGTTCAAGGGCTTGTTGCACCTTGGTTTCGCTTTCAGCGTCCAATGCACTTGTGGCTTCATCAAGCAATAAAATCGGTGCGTCTTTAAGCAATGCACGGGCAATCGCCACGCGTTGTTTTTGCCCACCGGACAACATCACGCCACGTTCGCCGACAATGCTCTCATACCCGTGTTGAAGGCGTAGCACGAAGTCATCGACCATCGCTACTTTCGCGGCCTCGCGCACGTCCTCGTCGCTGGCATCGGGTTTACCGAACCGGATGTTATCCGCAATGGTGCCAGAGAACATGATCGCGTCTTGTTCCACATAGGCGAACCGTTTGCGCAGTTCGTTAAAGTCGGCATCGCGCACATCAACGCCGTCAACCCGCAATTGCCCGCCGGTGACGTCGTAAAAACGTTGCAACAAGGAAAATACCGTCGATTTTCCCGCGCCGGATGGGCCGACCAGTGCAACGGTTTCACCCGATTTCACATCAAAGCTAATGCCGTTCAAAACACTTTCATCATCGCGCGTCATATACTGAAAATGCACATCATCAAACGCAATAGTTGCCGGGCTTGGAACAGGCAATGGAACAGGGGATTGTGCTGCATCAATGCTTGGCTCCGTACCAAGAATTTCAGTAATCCGCTCAGTTGCACCCGCAACGGTTTGCAACGTGCCCAGAATTTCAGAAATACCGGTCAATGTTCCAGTTGCCAACATCGCATAGATGAGGAACTGGCTGAGTTCACCAACAGTGATCTGACCGGCGGACACCAATTGAGTGCCCAACCAAATAAGGCCAACAATGCCCGTAGCTGTAAGGAAAATCACAAAAGCGATCATCCCAGCGCGAACCAACAGACGTGACACTTCTGACTGATAGCTTGCTTCAGCATATTCGCCATATTCTTGATTGCGTTGACCTTCGCGGGTGAAGGCTTTGATGGTCTTAATTGCGCCAAATGTCTCGCTGGCCAGCGCTGCAAGGTCAGCAATTTTGTCTTGCTGTTTACGCGAAAGACCACGGATATATTTGCCCAACCAAACAACAGGGAAAACCAAAACGGGGATGATGATAACAACCGCACCAGCCAAATAAATGGAGGTGACAAACATCATAATCACCGAGCCAGCCAACATGACCCCGGAGCGCAATACCACCGGCAGGGCGCTATCGAGCGCACCACGCACAATGCCAACGTCTGATGTGATCCTGGAGATCAATTCACCAGTGCGGTTGGTGTCAAAAAACACCACATCCATATTCATCAAATGCGAAAAAACAGCACGTCGAATGTCGGTGATCACCCGCATGCCAATGACCGATATGAAATAGAATCGCGCAGCAGACGCAACAGCCAAAATGCCGGCAATCGCGATAATGCCGAGTGAGTAGGAGTTTACAACATCAAGGTTTTGCGTGACAAACCCCTCGTCAATTATGCTGCCCGCAAAATAGGGAATCGCTAATGCCGCGAACGCTGCGACAAGCAAAAACAGGGCCGTAAAGGTAAGTCGAATTGGATATTTCAGCACAAATGGCAACAGCGCCCTTAACGGCTGCGTAGAACTCGTACCGCTTTCCCTGTCAGACCTAAGAATAATCTTATCAAGGCGTGACTTATTATCAACGCGCGACTTATCCGCACGCGAACGCGTGTCCTTAGCCTGGTTGCTGGACATATCCGACATATTTGAAATCCCAATCGCAAATTACAGCGCTAAAATAGGTATTCGAGGCACCGAACTCAATAGGCATGTTCGCTTATTGCATGAATCGTCCAATCCGGCATCACGGCGCTTGCAGTTTGATCCAAGTTGGGTTAGAAACCGCCCAACTGTTTTCCATGAGGTGGACAACGAGGCGTTTTTTATGCCTTTTATGTCGGCAATCCTCAATATTTGAATTGAAGGCGCAACCAGATGAAAAAAGACATTCATCCAGATTACCACAAGATCAAAGTGGTTATGACAGACGGCACAGAATTCCACACACGTTCGACTTGGGGTTCTGAAAACGATACAATGCAGCTCGACATCGACCCAAACACTCATCCTGCTTGGACAGGTGGAACTGGCGAGTTGATGGACCGTGGCGGCCGTGTATCACGCTTTAAAGATAAGTATAAAGGCATTTTGGGCAGCTAAGCGCAGCTTCACATTGCTAACAAATTAAAAACCCGGCCTTGGTGCCGGGTTTTTTGTGTTCAATATTGTTATTTGAAAACCGCTACAGCTTAGCTTTCCGCCGGGCCGTCAAATGCGCTACGCAGTCGGGCAAGGTGCGAATTCACTGGATTTTGCGGTTCTGCCTGTTCAGCAGCGCCGCCGCGCTCCATCGCGTCAAGCGCGTGGATCCGCTTGTTCAACGAATCTGCTTTTTCAATCATTTGGCGCATTCTTTGTGGCAACTCGCTCCACATAGGCACATCTGTATCAGCCATTTTTGTGCTGAGTTCGACCCGCCGATCTTCCGATTGCGCTTCCAATTCTGTCAGCTCGCCTTCACGCACGGCGCGCTGCAGCAAAAGCCAGCTCGCCAATTGCATCAAACGTGTTGTTAATTGCATGGATTGGGACGCGTAAAGCAAAGATGCATCACGACCAAGTATTTTGCTCGCCGCGCGGCCTTCACCATCCAGATAGGCTGCCGCGTCCTCAACAAGCTTCATCCCTTCTCGATAAAGCGTATCAAAGCCACCTGTCGCAACAATGCGGGGGCCAATAGATTGAGCATCATTTGATTGATCGGATTGGGTCAATGTCCTTGCCGTCCTTATGCTTTTGTGACGCGTTCAATAGATCACATTTTGGTGTATTTGTTCGCTCGCTGCTACAGCAAACATACATGCAAACACTTAACAAACAAAATTCGGCTGTTTTATGAACAGGTAATGATGAGGGAAGGATATAACCGCTTAACGTTTCGGTAACCCGCCACTGATCAAAAAAAGAGCCGAATAAATCGGCTCTCGAAGTTAACAGGGAGGCGTCGAACAGAGAGTGAAAACCGCTCTGTCAGACCCAACAAATAGTTGGATAAGGAAAGATTAACCCAGAATGTTTAATGGAACCTTAACCAGAGTCATTTTCTTAACCGTCTTTTTTCAAAGGCTTGATCGGCCCAAATTTTAGGCTTCATAAAGCCGCTCAATCAGCTTGGCCAATTCAAGCAATTCCCGCTCCTGCCCTGCCTTTCCGATAAGCTGCGCGCCGATCGGCAGGCCTGCGCTAGAAGTACCTACTCTGATGGTCACGACGGGTAAGCCCAACAGCGAAACAGGCGTCGTGTAATATGTAACGCAATCCAAATAGCTTAGTTTACGTCCATCAACATCGAAATGGTGTTGGTAATCCCGTAGCCCGTTATGATCTGAACTTGGTGCAATATGTTTGAACGGCGCAACCGGGCATAGTGGCGCGAGGATTGCATCTACATGGTCCAATTGTTTTGCTCGTTCGCTTGTCAACTTCTTTTGCGCACTCAATGCATCAGCATAGTCTTTGCGATCATGTTTGTAGCCATCTTGCACAGGTTTCAAAAACCGAGGAGAACGCGCCTCAGCAGACCTGCCGAAAAACCGCGCCAGTTTGCGTTGAATGAAACTCATAAGCTCGCCAGTTTCAAATCCCATAATACGGCCGAACAGATGGGCTGAGCTCGTATCGAAGATGTTCTGAGAAAGACATTCAACTTGTAAGTTGCTCGCTTCCAGCTTTGCGCCGATTTTTTGAAAAATTGCGCCAGTGTCTTGATCTACCGGGTCTTCAAAACGTTGATCCCAAACCGCTATGCGATTTCCTTTTGCATTCAATTCTGAAAGTGCATCAGGCATTTGCTGATCACCACGTAAGGCACAAAACCCAAGCCATAAATCGTCCGCGGTTCGTGCAATCGGGCCTGGTCGCGCGAAATGCGCAAGCTTGCGGGCTGGATCGACCAGCATCCCGCCGGTCGGCAACGCACCTTCGGTTGGCAACAGGCTCATGACCCCGCAAAATCCCGCTGGAATACGCAATGAACCTGATAGGTCCGCGCCAATATCCAACAAGCTCATTCCAGACGCGACCGCTGCCGCGCTGCCACCAGAGCTCCCGCCCGTTGTGTACTCCAAATTGTGAGGATTGTTGGTTCGTACACCATTGCCACTCAAACACTGAAAATCCATTGCCAGCGGTGGCAAATTGGTTTTGCCAATAACCGTTGCGCCGCTATTCAATAGGTTTTGAATGCAGGTTGCGTTTTGTTTGGACGCAGCTCTGGGCAAGGTGCTCATGCCAAACTGGGCTGTTTTTCCTGCGACGTGAAACTGATCCTTCACGCTAACCGGCAAGCCCTTGAGCCAGCCATCACCTGACGGCTTTTCAATTGCAAAATACTGGGCGAAGGCGTTGATATCACCATCTTCGTTCTCATAGCGATCGGATAGATCGCGTAGCACCGTCTCAAGTTGCGTGTGATCTTTTTCCAACAGGTGGTGAATATCCACTGCACTGCGTTTTTCTATGCTCGTCATCAATTACTCCTATGTTGGGAGCAAATTATCAAACGCAGCGGCGCGTCGCTTTTCCAATCCTGCTTATTTGATTGGTAGCCAGACTTCGGCACTTTTTTCTGTTGGCTGATAGTTTTTAGGTGATTGAAAATAGACTTCAATCGGCCATTCATCGCGCAACTCAAAACCACTATGGCTGAGCACGAATTGGTAAGCGCGGTTCCATGTCTGATGCAGATATTGAAATTCACCAATATGAGGAAATTTCAGCCAACGCCCTTCCTCAAATCGCTGAACTTGTTCACTCCAATTCTGATCAATATCAGCGAAGCTAAAGGCACCAAAATGCCCATCGACCATTTGATCATTCATGCCCTGTGGGGATTTGGGGAAGGCACCTGTTGGCACCAAAACTTCATTTCCATTGGCGTTCAAGAAATCACCAATTTGTTGCACCACATTCTCATGGGCGAAAAATTGACCATCCGTTACCCCACGTTGGGATCGATAATAGAAGTTAAACGCACGCTCATTTGAAACATCATGTTCAATTTCAATTTTTTTGGTTCGCACTAGTTTTTTCGGGGCTTCAATCAAACGAGCGGCCGCATCTAGGTCCAGCACAGCCTGGCGAGGAGCCAAGCCAAATCGTTTTGAAAAGGCTGTTGTAAAAGACGCATGGCTTTCGTAACCAAGCCAAAGCGCCAAATCGATGAGCTTTTGCTCTTTGTTGGAAAGAAGAGATGAAAGGGCAATTTGCAGCCGCCGCGCATTGAAATATTCATGCGGGCTTTCGCCAGTTTGCGCCAAAAATATTCGGTGAAAGTGGTATTGGGAGGCACCCGACGCACGCGCCAAATCTTCCATTCGAGGTACAGTCAACGGGTCTTTGGAAAGATACTCGTCGATTATCACCATCCCGCGCTGAACCTGACGGCGATGCAGTTCAATCCGTGACATGCAATTGTTCCAAAAGGGCGAATGCTCGCGTTTATTTGCCTAAATCAGGATTTAAAAGTCGGGGAAATTGTGATTGAAATACCTCGTTCATACCGTTGCTCGGTAGCTTGCCTTCTGCTCTTTGCTGCGCATCTGCTGCAAGTTTTACACGCTGCATTTCATCAAACAATATCACCAGCCGTGCTTCTAACTCTTGAGCCGACATGCCTTCAAGCGACATGCCAATATTATGGGTGTGCGGTATAGTGTTCATCTTCAATTCCCCAACGGTCTGTGCGTAGAGCCAACGCAAATCAACAAGCACAACCTCAAAACTTAAACACCGCATCCGCTGCGTTTTTGCTTTTGTTCTTTACGATAATTTCCGCTTTTAAACGGTCGATTTCGCGTTCCAGCAGTAAAATTCTTTCCGCCAACTCATCAACAGATATCGCATCAAGAGACATACCAAGCTCGTGCAACATTGATTTTGAAACCTCATCACCATCCATAATCACCTCTCCCCTGGTTGTTTCTATCTGCGATCCGCAAAATAATGTGATAAGAATCATCATTGGGGCAACACCCAATTTGAAAAAATACGCTTGTTTTAAAAAGAACTCTTGAAAAATTGAGACCTCCACATGACCGAAAAGACAATGCAGGCAATTTCCATTGAGCAACCAGGTGGGCCAGAAGTGCTCAAATTGGTCGAAGCCCCCATGCCTTATGCATATGAGGGTGAAGTCTTAATCAAAGTGCATGCTGCGGGGGTAAACCGCCCGGACATTTTGCAGCGTATGGGCGCTTATCCGCCCCCGAAAGACGCCTCCCCGCTCCCCGGTTTGGAAGTTGCTGGCATTGTTGAAAAAGTTGGGCGCGGCGTCACCAACCTAAAAGAAGGCGATCAAGTGATCGCCCTGTGCAATGGCGGCGGATATGCTGAATATGTAGCCGTTCCTGCAGGTCAAGTTCTGCCCCTGCCCAACGGCTGGACAATGACTGAAGGCGCAGCATTGCCCGAAACTTTGTTCACAGTTCAGCAAACCATGATTGATCGGGCGGGACTTGAGAGCGGGCAAACCGTTCTCATCCATGGTGGTGCAGGCGGCATTGGCGCGGCAGCTATCCAATTGGCAAAACTGAAAGATTGTTTCGTGCTCGCCACAGCTTCGAGCGAAGAAAAACTGGACTATGTTCGGTCAGTAGGTGCCGATATTGCAATCAACTATCTAACAGAAGATTTTGTTGAAAAAACCAAAACTGCCACCAAAGATAAAGGCGCAAATGTCATTCTTGATATTATCGGGTCTGACTATGTAGATCGCAATATCCGGGCTGCTGCTATTGAAGGCACTATAGTGCAACTGGCCAATTTGGGTGGCCGCGAAGCAACGATAACGATGGGGTTGGTCGTTGCAAAACGCCTAACCATTTTCGGCTCGACCCTTCGTGCGCAACCCAATGAGGTAAAAGAAAACATCGCCAACAATATGAAATCTCAAATTTGGCCCGCGCTTGAAAGTGGCAAGTTTATCAAACCCAAAATTTCAACCTATGAGTTACAAGACGCTTCGGCGGCCCATCGGGATATGGATGCTGGCGATCATTTTGGTAAAATCGTTTTGCGTACCAGCGCAAACACCGATGTGCGAAATGATTAATTAAGATTGCATTTTGACCAATTGAGCGCTATATGACACCTAAATTCCCCATCAGTTTTACATTTTGAGGGGCGTGCAAGGTGACCAAAAGCCTCGCACCCGAGGAAAGAGATTATTATGGCCACACAACTTCTTATGCCCAAAGCCACAGCCGTTTGGTTGGTGGACAATACAGGGCTTACATTTGATCAGATCGCTGCGTTTTGCAGCCTGCACCCCCTAGAAGTGCAAGGCATTGCCGATGGTGATGTTGCTGGTGGCATTAAGGGTGTGAACCCGATTCAGAACGATCAATTGACCAAAGAAGAAATTGAAAAAGCTGAAGCCGACAGCGCACACCGCATGGTACTTTCAAGCCCGAAAACAATTGTGCCTGTCCCTAAGCGTCGTGGCCCTCGCTACACACCAGTTTCAAAACGCCAAGAAAAGCCAAATGCTATTCTTTGGATCGTGCGCAACCATCCAGAACTTAAAGACGCACAGATCATGCGTCTTGTGGGCACAACAAAACCAACCATTGAATCGGTTCGTGAGCGCTCACACTGGAACGCAAGCAATCAAACACCGGCTGACCCGGTAACCTTGGGGCTATGTACCCAGGTCGAATTGGACATGGAAGTGCGTAAAGCTGCAAAAGATTTGCCACCCGAAGAAGCACGCGCCGAAGATTCTGGTTTGCTCACAGCAGAAGAAGCCATGGCAACTGTGCCGGCAAAACCTATTTTCGACCAAGGGTTCTTGGATCCGCAACCTTCTGTTCTTGGCAATGACCGAAATTCAGAGCCAGAATATGACGCGGACAGCGTGTTTTCTGGCCTTACATCTACAAAAAATGACGACGACGCATAAAATGCGACGCATATTTAGCTGATCTTAAAACGGATCTGCCATGGTTGCCTCAATCGGAGGAAATTATGGCGGGTCCGTTTTTTATTTGGCGAACAACTATTGTTCTAGTAGCGCAAAGGGCGACTGCTAATGGAACATAGTTTTCTGGTTGCCTGTTTCATCTTTTTGTCTGCTGCCGTTATTGTGGTGCCCTTAGCAAAGGTCACTGGGCTTGGCCCCGTTCTTGGCTATTTGCTGGCTGGCGTTCTGATCGGCCCTTATGCATTGGGCTTGGTTGCAGACCCCGAAACCATTTTGCATTTTTCTGAATTCGGCGTTGTGATGATGTTGTTCCTGATCGGTTTGGAACTACAGCCCCGCGAATTTTGGAACATGCGTGTCAGATTAGTTGGCTTGGGCCTGCCTCAAGTCATCATCACCGCCGCATTGATCGCCGGAATTGGCATATTTGTCGGCTTACAATGGCAATCCGCCACCGTTATGGGGCTGGGTTTAGCGCTCTCCTCAACCGCCATTGTACTAAAAATCATCGACGAACGCTCCATCATGGAACGCAGCGTTGGCCGGTCCGCATTTTCTGTTTTACTGGTGCAAGATGTGGCGGTTATCCCTTTTCTTGCCGTCATCCCCTTTTTGGTGATACCAGAACTGGCAGCAATGACCACCACCGATGCACATGCCACGGACCTGGTTACAGAATCAGGTTGGCAATCCGGTTCTCGCGTCGCACTTGTTTTTTCTTCCATGTATTTAGCCGGGCGTTACATGTTGCGCCCTGTATTGCGTTTCATCGCCAAAACTGGCGTTCGGGAAATTTTCACCGCGCTCTCATTGTTGCTTGTTGTGGCGGCTGCCCTGTTGATGGATTGGATCAATCTTTCCCCAGCGCTTGGTGCCTTTATGATCGGCGTCATTTTGGCGGACAGCGAATACCGGCATGAACTGGAAAGCAATCTTGATCCATTTAAAGGTCTGTTTTTGGGGCTATTTTTCATCTCGGTGGGCATGTCGATCGAGTTTTCAGTTTTCCTCAACAATGCATGGCTTATCCTGTTGCTTGTGGCCGCACTGGCGATCATAAAATTCGGCGTTCTTTATGGCCTTGCCTCGATTTTCAAGTTTCATATTGCAGATAAGTTATTGTTTGCAACGCTACTCGCTCAAGGGGGTGAATTTGCATTTGTGCTGTTCCAGTTTGCACTAGGCGCTGGGGCACTTAGCCCGGATTTGGCCAGCCTGCTCAATGTCATCGTCGCCCTGTCGATGATCATCACACCCATTTTGCTGATTGTTTTTGACCGCATCGTTACCCCACATTTAAGTTCGCTACAGTCAACGCCAAGCCAAGCTGATGATGATATTAGCGTGCGCAACCGCGTGATTGTTTTGGGCTATGGCCGGTTCGGCCAAATCGTAACGCGCCTTCTAACCGCCCAAGGGTTTGAAGCAACCTTGATTGACCATGATCCAGAGCAGATCGAATTGATGAAAAAATTCGATGCCAAAGTGTTTTACGGCGATGCGCGGCGTTTAGAGGTTCTTCAGTCCGCCGGCGCACACAAAGCCGAGATTATGATCATCTCCATTCACAACCCAGAAATTGTTTCCGAGATCGCGGCGATGGTGCATAAACAATTTCCAAACATCAAAATTTTCGCGCGCGCTGGCGGTCGTAATCACGCCCATGACCTTATGGATATCGGCGTTCACGCTTTTGAACGCGATACATTTCATTCCGCATTGCAATTGGGCATTGGGGCGCTCATGTCCCTTGGATATACCCAAGCAAGAGCAAGGAAATTAGCAGCCACATTTGCTCAACACGATGTGGAAATGCTGCATGAAGCCTATCAGCTGCGCGGCGACGACGAAGCCATGATAGGCCACGTCAAATCCGCCCGAGAATTACTCGCCCAGGTCATGCAAGCAGATCTGGACGAGTTTGATGCGGAACTTGACGCAACCAGCAAGGGCGCTAAAACTACGGCGGAAAAATAAACACCGATGCATCAAATGCCATGAGGAAAAGAGAAACATCGTGGCCAATGACACTGTTCAACCGGATTGTGCCCAGCTTTTGATTGAACTTTCGAAACGGGTAATGTGGCTTTAAAGATCAAGCCGCCATTGCTGCACGAGTTCAATCGGGGAAAACTCAATAACCTCAATCGCGTTGAAAACCACGTCAAATTCACCCACCCCCGCATTGATGAACTCAATAGCTTCATCACGCTTTGCTGGATCGATTTGGGTCGCCAATGTGCAATGAGGTGTCCAACTGCCGGGCAAATAATTCGCACGGCACAGGGCTGCGTCCACTTTGGAGTGAACTGCATGGTGCAAGGCTTGCAGTCGTGAAATATCGCTGGGTGCGGTCCACACCACCATGGGGTCTCCATCGAAAAATCGAATTTTGCTAAACCGAATACGCACCGGTGTCGCTTTTAAAAACACATCTCCCAATTGACGTTTAATTTCAGCACCAGAAATGTCTTCAAACATCGCAAAAGTGAAGTGAGGTGGGTATTTAAGCGTCGGCATGGATGGGGACGTCTCGAACATCGATACGTCGTCCCACAATTGAGTGATCGCCCTAGCGCTTTTGTTGCGCGCCACTAGCGAAACCGAACTACCCATAAAACTACCCTTCTGATCAGGACGGATTTAGCCATCAAACACTTGGTGGTGCAACCAGATTGGTTTAGTTTGCTGCCAATCCACTCCACAAAAGCGAATTTCCCACATGTCCTTTGACTTTTCCACCATCGACCCATTTGTCATTGGGATCAGTTTTCTCGCTGTTTTTCTTGTTGCGCTGTCCAAATCTGGTTTGGTGAGTTCACTTAGTTTTGTCGGCGTACCCTTATTGTCCCTCACCATGCCTGTGCGAGAAGCCGTGGGCATCTTGCTGCCCGTTTTGTTGGCCATGGACGTGATCGGCCTTATCGCATATCGACGAGAGGTCCATTGGCCCAACCTTAAAATTCTTCTGCCGGGTGCAATAATTGGCATTTTGCTGGGTTGGGTGTTTTTTGCATATATTTCTGAAGGCACAGTTCGACTGATGATCGGTGTGATCACCGTGATATTTTGCCTTGATGAATGGTTGCCTTTGCGCAAAACCTTGGCTGGCCTTCACCCCTCAAAGCCTTGGGGATGGTTTTGGGGGAGCCTTGCTGGCTTTACCAGCTTTGTCAGCCATACGGGCGGCCCACCCTATCAAATATACATGTTGCCACAGCGCTTAAAACCAACGCTTTACGCCGGAACCGCGGTCGTCTTCTTTTCTGTGGTGAATTCTACAAAACTAATCCCTTACGCATTTTTGGGCCAATTGTCGGTCTCCAACCTTGTGCGATCAGCGTCCCTCATCCCCGTTGCAATTCTTGGCATGTTGTTGGGCGTCTATTTGGTTCGGCGTATCTCTACGGACCTATTTTACAAAATGGCATATGTGTTGGCGTTTATCCTAGCGCTCAAGCTCATCTATGACGGGGTATTGAGTTTCATATAGGCAAAATAAAAGGCCACGAAAATCTTCGTGGCCCAACTCAACTTGATACTAAAAAGAAGTACTATTCTCACCTATTGTCGCGTTCGATTTTGCAATCGCGATATCTCGTCTTTCAGTTCGAGTTTTTTGCGCTTGAGCAGACCGATTTTCAGCTCATCTTGAGCAGGTCGCTGCGATTCGTGGAGGATCTCATCGTCAAGCGTAGCATGACGGCGCTCCAGCGCGTTGAGGTGGGAAGTAGTTGTCATGAAGGCTTCCTTTCTCTGTAAGTACACTGGTAGTGTGTCAAAAAACCGTCACACTGTCCAATCAAGAAATTGATCGCATTTGCAAGAATTGGGATTACAATTAAATCTTTGTGAAAACATTTGTATTATTGAGTATTTTCAACGAACAGACGCAAAAGACATTCAAAAGGCGAATTGCCACATGATGCCACTTACCCCCGAACAACGGGCTGGATTGGGACTAAAATTAGCGTCCAAACGTCAAGAACACAAAGATTTGGACGCCGCTATCCACGCGCTCACCCATTCTGGGCAAAGTGACCCCATGCTGGTGCAACGTCTAAAAAAGAAAAAGCTCACGCTAAAAGACAGAATTATCGAACTCGAGCATATTTTATTGCCTGACATTATTGCTTAGTGCTGATCAGCAGCAGAGAGCAATATATCCAGTAGTTCAATCTCATCATCTCCAACAAATGTGCGATCTTTGCAGCGCCACGCAATCGAAAGCGCCGACCTTACCGCCGCCCAGCGAACCAACTTGAAGCGTTCCACCCCAAACGCTGTCGACCAAAAATCGGCCAAAGCTTCAACTCTGGTCCGATCATAAACAATCTCGCGAATGCCACGCGGATTGCGAAATGCATTCGCCAATTCAAATGCCTTTTCCCCAACAACACCTTTCGCATCAAACGCACAATATCCGCGCGTGCCAAGCCGCACATTCTCATGATGCAAATCACCATGCAGCGGCATAGGAGCTTCCTGTTCGGCCAAAGCGAGCTTGGCCAATTGTTGCGCCTGTCTCATCGCACGCACACCATTCGGATTGGCGTTGGGTGACATGGCTAGTCCCAACAGCGCTTCAAACCATATATCAACAGTTCGCAGTTCAAACTCAACTTTTGGGTTTACCGAATGGATTTTGTTGGCAACTTCAACCAATACAGTATTGGCCGATTGATCGTCGCCATTTCGCGCAACATCGCCCAAAGACGCACCATCCAACCATTCCAAAAGCGCTATTTTTTGATCCGCAAAATGAACTTTTGCGCAACCAAGCCCATTGCGGGAGCGCAGAAAGTCAAATCCCCCTGCCTCATTGCGCATGCCGCGTGGACCGTAAATTTTAAGCGCCAAGGCCGTGCCATCTGACGCCTTCACACGCCAAATATCGCCAAAAGCCGTACTTTCCACAAATTGGGGGTTGCTCAGTTTGTGACTGTTTAGGATATGCGGTTCAGGAAATGGTGCTGTGTTCATAGCAATGCAATAACCCGCGCATTCGTTGGATGCAATATCGCCAAACTTGGCTGATTGCATCAATGATTCGCCCGAATTAGACTTCTGGCCCCTTGCTCAATGCCTCAAGGTAGGCTAAACGCCCTTTTTGACGTAATGCGAGAGGGCTAACATGCCTTTAAACCCGCCAATTGCCATCGTCATGGGCAGTCAATCTGACTGGGCCACAATGCGCCATGCCGCTGAGACGCTTGATCAACTCGAAATCCCTTATGAAGCGCGCATCATTTCTGCGCATCGCACCCCCGACCGCATGTATGATTTCGCGAAATCTGCTGCTGATGACGGTTTTCAAACCATCATCGCTGGCGCAGGTGGCTCAGCGCACTTGCCGGGCATGATTGCCGCTTTGACCTATCTTCCCGTATTTGGCGTTCCGGTGGAAAGCCGCACCATGAAAGGCCTTGATAGCCTTTATTCAATTGTGCAAATGCCAGCGGGTATCCCCGTAGGAACATTGGCCATCGGCAAAGCGGGCGCAACGAACGCCGCCCTTTTGGCCGCAGCTGTTATCGCACTTTCAGATGAAACGGCCCGCGAAGCGTTAATCGCCTACCGCGAAAACCGCACAGCCCAAGTCACCGAGTTTCCACTTGATGAAGAATAAGCTTTCAACCGGCGCAACCATTGGCATTTTAGGCGGCGGGCAGCTTGGTCGCATGATGGCGCTTGCCGCACATCGTTTGGGGCTAAACACCCATATTTATTGCCAGGATCAAAACAGCCCCGCCTTCGCCGTAACCCCGCATAAAACAGTGGCACCCTATGAAGATTTGGCAGCGCTTACTCGGTTTGCTGAACAAGTTGATTGCGTTACTTACGAATTTGAAAATGTTCCAGCCCAAACCGCTGCCGCAATAACAGAAGCTGGAACAAACCTCTTCCCTTCAGCAAAAGCGCTTGAAATTTCACAAGACCGTTTGGTTGAAAAACGCTTCATCTCAACGGTTGGTATTAACGTTGCGCCATTTGCCAAAGTGGACAATCAGCTTGAGCTTGAGGCTGCTGCTCAAAAAATTGGATTGCCCGCAGTTCTGAAAACCCGACGTTTTGGCTATGATGGCAAGGGCCAAGTGATACTCAAAACCGCAGATGATGTAAAAACCGCGTTCAACGCAATCGGTGCGCAACCTGCTATTTTGGAAGGCTTTGTGCCGTTCGACAAAGAAATCTCGGTGATCATCGCGCGTGATCAAGCAGGTCACGTCGCGGCTTACGACCCGGCAGAAAACGTACATGAAAACCACATCCTAAAAACATCCACCGTACCCGGCAATATCAGCGCTGAACTTGGCGAGGCTGCAAAAACCATCGCTTCCCAACTGATCATTGCGCTTGATTATATTGGCGTGATGGGCGTTGAGTTTTTCGTCGTCCCCGACGCAGACGGCGACAAATTGATCGTCAATGAAATCGCACCACGGGTCCATAATTCTGGTCACTGGACTGAAGCAGCATGTGTTGTTGATCAATTTGAACAACACATTCGAGCGGTTGCGGGTTGGGACTTGGGAAGTGCCGAACGACACAACGATGCCGTTATGGAAAATCTCATCGGCGATGAAATTGTTGAAGGCATGGCAACAACAGAATCGAACGCGCAAGTTCACAATTACGGCAAAGCTGAAATCAGACCGGGGCGGAAAATGGGACATATCAATCGGATTTTTCCTAAAAACCGCCCATAATTGCCGCCAATTCTTCGTTTTTTCGCTCCCAAACGCTGGACAAGCCAATCCATGTTTGGTATTCACCCCCCAACGCTTGGCTGGTTCTGCTAGCCGAAGCGCAGTTGGCTTTTTGCCAACTGCGTATTAAAAATTTGATTTTACTCTTTTGAAGGTGGTGTGCCGCGTGCAAGTAGTCGTTCGCGATAACAATGTAGATCAAGCTCTTCGAGCTTTGAAAAAGAAACTTCAACGCGAAGGTGTATTTCGTGAAATGAAGTTACGTAACTACTATGAGAAACCTTCTGAGAAGAGAGCCCGTCAAAAGGCTGAAGCTGTGCGTCGCGCCCGTAAGTTGGCCCGCAAACGCATGCAGCGTGAAGGTTTAGTTTCAGGTGGTGGTCGCTAAGGCGCCCCTCTTTAACGTACAGAATTAAAAAACGCCGCTGATTTTTTCAGCGGCGTTTTTGTTTGTCCAAAAACAAACCGAATTATGCTGCAGCTTCTTTAAGCACCGTTTCAATAGCTTCCTTGAACACTTCGTCAGGCTGCGCGCCAGACAATCCGTATTTATTGCCCATAATGAAAAATGGCACCCCTTGAATGCCTTGCGCTGAGGCATCGGCTGCGGCTTTTTCCACTTCGAGTTGCAAATCTTCTCGAGTAACCAGCGCCAACACTTCTTCTTTGGTGAAGCCATTTGCCGTGCCGATATCGACCAAAACGTCAGGGTCCGATATATTTAGCCCCTCAACATAGCATGCCTTGCTCATGGCCATTGAAACTTCGTGTTGCGTACCCTTGGCTTCTGCCCCGGCGATCAGCACTTGAGCGGGTTGGGATGGATGACGCATTTTTTGTTTGCGCATATCCAACTCTAAACCAGATTTTTTGGCTTCTTCTTCCAATCGGTCCCACATCGGTGCGGGGTCTTTACCGTATTTACGACGCAACATCTCTTCGACATTTTCACCCTCCTTTGCCGCATTTGCATCGAGCAAATAGGGATGGTGAAAAATACTCACCTCAACATCTTCTGGCAGTGCCGCAACGGCGTTGTTTAACCGATGCATGCCCACAAGGCACCATGGGCAAACAGGATCAGAAAAAATATCGATACGTAACGCTGTCACAGCACACACTCCTACTTAAGTTTTTAAGACCTTATCGAAACACTGTTCTCGCCTCAACTCAGGGCTTATTGGGCACTATATTTTTCAAAAAAGGGCTGCACCTGTGCCCAGATACCATCATCCCATAGGCTGGAATGCGTACCCCCTTGCTTAATCCACAAAGTTTCCCCGTTCGGCGTAAGGTCGAACAGACGCCGCCCGTTCTCCACGCCAATCACTTGGTCATCTGTGCCATGGCCAATAAATACTGGCTCTACTACATCCTTAATCCATTCCCGGGACGGGAACTTATCAAGCATGAGAATATCAACAAGAAGGAATGGATACCGCGCCTTCGCCACATCCACAGTCGCGGTGTAAGGAGATTCAAGCACCAATGCTTGCGCTTCACGTTTTGAGGCCACATAGGTCGCCACCCCGCTTCCCAATGAGCGCCCCCACAAGACGATATTTTGATCTCGTGACGCCACCCAATCAAACGCCGCCAATCCGTCTTGCAAAATATTGTCTTGGCCTAAATCACCCTCAGACCCAGGAAACCCGCGATAATCGAATGATAACAGCCCATATCCATCCGCGATGAACTGGGCAAATCTTTTATGCTCCAAAGTGAACGAACCAGTATTACCTCGATAATAGATAAGCGTGGGCTTGCCCGGTTTGGGTGCGCCATACCATCCCAGCAATTGCTTGCCATTACCCGTTTGGATCTGCACAATTTCAATATTGCTCACCCCAAGCTCGATCGGGGTCTTTGTGGTGCCCGCAACCGAATATTGCAAGGAACGCTGAGCGAAGAAAAAGTAAACATGGACCGCTGCATAAAGCGCGATGAGCACCAAAAGCAGCCACTTAACAATTGAGAAAAATCTAGACAATAGAACAAACCTGTTTCTTTAAATGCAGAGCTAGTCTTTGGACTTTAACAGACCAACGGCATTTCTGAACTTCACAATATGGTCAGCGATGCCGGATTGGGCGGTGTTTGTCCAATACCTAGTGTGGGTGGCGAGACGCAAATCATCAACGCCATATTTTGAATAGCTGATGTGCACCTTGTGCTCCAAAACGCCACGACCAAACAATTCAAAACCACCTACCGGGCCGCCCAACACATCGCCTTGCCAAAAAAACAGCGGGTTATGTTCATCAAACATATTCGTCCAGCGCACGCAGGAAAACACCGTGCCATGATGAGCGTAAGCGCGCGGTGCTTTCAGCGCCCATTCGGCCGTGGTTTGGGGGATCGGCATACCTGCATAGTCCGGGCTGAATTCAAGCTTGTCAGGCGTATAAAGCGCCCCAAAATCTTCATTGTAGGGACGCGGAGGCACAACGGGGAACAAGCGCTCTTCTTTCAGCTTTTCAAAATTTTCTACCCCCCGCGCAAGCAAAAACTGCGCGTGACTTAAGGGAGAACCAAAACTGACAAAATCAGTGATTTTCCAATAAGACTGGGTCTCTTCGCCCAGCTTATTGTTGACCGGCCCCGTAAGCCGGATCGCTTCTGCCACTCTGGCCTGCACTTTTTGATAGGCCTGAACGGTTAGCACATTCCAATATCGGCTTTGGTGATTGCGCACAAACAAATCATGTTCGTAAAGCGCCTGTCGCACTTTTTCACCAGGCGGGTTTTCGTTGGTTGGGCCCAGCTCCTCCCACAATAAATGCAAGATGTCATAGGCCACCACCGATCCCAGAGAATGGGCAACGATAACGATGCGGTCATAGGTGGGGTCTGCGTTTAAATCCCGCAGTAAACTTAGCCCGCGTTCGCGCACGTCATGGCGCTTTTTCACTGTATCCGGATGTGCGCCTAAATAGCCCGCGACATCACCCAAATAGGGTAGAAAATATAGGCTTGTGAGTAGGGAAATCAGGACGGTGCCGCCAACCAAAACCGAACGCACCTCGACCCCGCCAATACTAAACAGGATGTAGTAAACCAATACCGCCAACAGCGCATAAGACGGCCAGCGCAATATCCAGCGGAGTTTGGGAATAAGTCGTCCGACCCCCACCATCAGTCCCACGTTCAAAAACCCGATAAAACCGGTTTCCCAAACGCTAAACCGCCCGGTGCCCCCATCCACATTCCACCACAACAGATCAAAAACCGTGCCAACACCCAGTAGCATCACGCCGGAAGCGACAAGACCAACAAGCACGATTAAAAAACAAAGCGCAGACCATGGCCAGACCATGCGATCAACGACAAAGGCTGGGCGCACCGTAACAATGCGCCAAAGCCAGCGCCAAAGATTGCGCAGCTTCGCGTCGTCCAAAATGTCAGCATAATAGAATTCAAAAAAGTCAGTGCGTTTGCCGTCTTTTGCGGCCGGGGTGGTGATGCGCTGAAGGTCGTGGCTGCCTGTTTTACAATCAGGAACAATCCAGCTTTTATTGCCGTCTGGCCCAATATTTCGATCGCCAGGCGCCAGCATTGCTTCATCGGTTGTCCAAAGCGTTTCAACAATACGGCGCATCATGCCCATGGGTCGTTGTTCGCCCATGCCGTGAACCACAACAACTGCTTGTTTTTCGCCTGCCATCGCTCAACGCCTTACATTCAAATGATGCATTTACATTTGCTCAATTCGCCATTGGACACAAGCAGTGCCCTCGCCCAAATTTCAAACAAATCGTCAATTATTCTTGATGTAGTCCAACCCATTTTTATGGGCGCGATTGAGCAGCCCAAACAGTTGAGCGCTATCATTTGTCGAAAAACCTTGAAGCAAAACCGCATTCACCTCGGTATAAAGTGAACTCAGATGAGATTTCTCCTGCGCCTTTTGCGTAGCGAATACCAAAATCGAACGCGCATCTTTACTAGAAGCCCGTTTTTTGACCCATCCCGCTTTTTCCATTCGATCAACCAGCCGAGAAACCGCCGCTTTTTCCGAGTGCATATAGCGGGCCAGTTCGCCAACGCTAACCCCGTCTCTGCGCCAAAGCACACCCAATACGATCCATTGTTGAGGTGACAAGTCGTGGGGTTCTAACTTGATGGCCAATAATTGCTGCGCGCGTGCAGCTGTTGCCGAAACCAATCGGCCCAGCGAATCATGAGGCGGTTTTAAGTCTTTTTCTGCCATTTGATCTTTTTAGTTTACATGGAACATTTAATATATTACATGTAAACTATCATATCGCATTCGAAATGCAATCAACAATGTCGCCAAAGGATACAATAATGAGCCGCCCTGCCGTTAAAGAATATTCACGCACTGCCCGTGCATTGCATTGGACGCTTGCGTTTTTGTTGCTCGCCCTGCTGATCGCCGGGGTCATCATGCACAATAGCGCCGATGACGTGGTGAAGTTTACGATCATCAGACTTCATGCACCATTGGGTATTCTTGCCGGGATTTTGCTGCTCGTGCGCACATTCTTTGCGTTTCGCCATCCCCGCCCGGCTCCAGATCCAAATTGGTCAGCACCAGTAAAATGGGGATCAAAGATCATTCATATTGCGCTTTACGTGGTCCCGCTGGCGCTTGTGGGTTCAGGCATTGGCACCATGTTACTGTCTGGTCTGGGTGAAATTTTACAGTCGGGCCAAGCTGCGCCGTGGCCGAACATGGCCAATGTTTTACCCGCACAGGCCCATGGCTTATTTGCAAAATTGTTCATTGTAAGCTTCGCGCTGCATATTGCCGGTTCGCTTTATCATCAGTTCATTGTCAAAGATAATCTGATCGCCCGCATGTGGCCTGCACCAAAAAACTAACACAAAAAAAGGCGCTCACTGAGCGCCCTTTTCCAATTCAATCCAAAGATCAGCTTAGTGGCCAAAGGCCTTCACGATATCTTCGGTCATTTTTTTCGCATCACCAAACAACATCATGGTGTTATCGCGGAAGAACAATTCGTTCTGCACACCCGCATACCCCGCAGACATGCCCCGTTTGATAAAGAGAACCGTACCTGCATTTTCAACATCCAAAACCGGCATACCGTAAATCGGCGATGTCTTGTCTGTCTTAGCAGATGGATTGGTCACATCGTTCGCACCAATAACAAAGGCAACGTCGGCTTGAGAGAATTCAGAGTTGATATCCTCAAGCTCAAACACTTCGTCATAGGGAACGTTGGCTTCTGCTAGCAACACGTTCATGTGACCCGGCATACGACCAGCAACAGGGTGGATTGCATATTTGACTTCCACACCTTCAGCTTTCAGCAGATCACACATTTCGCGCAGCGCGTGTTGAGCTTGCGCAACCGCCATTCCGTAACCCGGTACGATGATCACTTTGCCAGCGTTTTTCATCATGAAGGCAGCGTCGTCGGCTGAGCCGTGCTTAACAGGACGAGTTTCTTCTTCCCCATCAGCGGCAGGGCCACTATCGCCGCCAAAACCACCAAGGATCACAGAGATAAACGACCGGTTCATCGCCTTACACATAATGTAAGAAAGGATGGCACCAGACGAGCCCACCAGCGCACCAGTGATGATCAACGCGGTATTGCCAAGCGTAAAGCCAATACCCGCAGCCGCCCAACCTGAATATGAGTTGAGCATAGAAACAACCACCGGCATATCAGCGCCACCGATTGGGATGATCATCAAACCACCCAAAACCAGTGCCAACACCGTAATCGCCCAGAACCATGTTGCATCACCAGTTAAGGTGAACTGCCAAACCAGATAGACGAGCAAAGCACCAAGCGCGATATGCAAAATATGGCGCATAGGTAGGATGATCGGCCTGCCGGACATGTTACCGTTTAGCTTGGCAAAGGCGATCACAGAGCCTGTGAACGTAAATGCACCAATGGCAACACCAAGGCTCATTTCAACCAAGGCTTGGGCGTGAATATGTCCGTCAGTTGTGATGCCGAACGCATCAGGTGCGTAAAGCGCAGCAGCGGCCACAAACACTGCAGCTAAGCCAACCAGTGAGTGGAAGGCTGCAACAAGTTGAGGCATATCGGTCATCGCGATGCGACGGGCCATAACAGCACCAATCGCGCCACCAATACCGATACCACCAATGATCAATGCCCAAGAGAGCATATCAGATGGCGCAGCAACCAAAAGCGTTGTTACCACAGCAATACCCATCCCGATAATACCATAAGTATTACCGCGACGCGCAGTTGCAGGAGAAGAAAGGCCCCGAAGCGCCAAGATGAAGAGAACCCCAGAAACGAGGTAAAGAACAGCAGCTATATTTGCAGAAATCATGTCGCTTACCCCTTCTTCTTATACATGGCGAGCATGCGTTGGGTGACCATGAAACCGCCAAAAATGTTGACGCTGGCGAAAACCAAAGCCAGGAAACCAAAGACTTTGGAAATCCAGTTGCCGTCTGCAGCTAGATGCACACCAACCGCGAGCAACGCACCTACAACGATCACCGAAGAGATCGCGTTGGTCACACTCATTAATGGTGTGTGCAACGCTGGGGTCACCGACCACACAACAAAATAGCCAACAAATATAGCCAACACAAAAATCGCCAAACGGAAAACGAATGGGTCAATAGCGCCACCTGATGCAGCGGACGCGGCAGCGGCTGTTGCTGTAGACATTTGATCTAGTGATGCGATCATGATGCCGCTCCCTTCTTGCCACTAAAGGCAGGATGAACAACTGCGCCATCACGGGTCAGTTGAGTTGCGGCCACCAGTTCGTCTTCTGGGTCAACCGCCAATGTTTTTGCTTCCTTATCGATCAATGTCTCAAGGAATGAAGCCAAGTTTTTCGCATAAAGCTGCGAAGCAGATGACGCGACGCGACCGGCCATATTTTCAAAACCGATAATTTTGACGCCCTTATGGTCGACAATTTCATTCAGCTTCGCGCCTTCAACATTGCCACCCCGTTCAACGGCCAAATCAACAAGCACCGACCCCGGCGCCATCGATTCAACCATTTTCTTGGTGATCAGACGTGGGGCAGGACGACCCGGAATGAGCGCTGTAGTAATGACCACATCTTGCTTAGCAATATGGGCCGCCACAAGCTCAGCTTGTTTGGCTTGATATTCCTTGCTCATTTCCTTGGCATAACCGCCCGATGTTTCAGCTTGCTTGAACTCTTCGTCTTCAACAGCAACGAACTTGCCGCCCAAAGATTCAACCTGTTCTTTTGCCGCTGGACGCACATCCGTTGCCGAAACAACCGCACCCAAACGTTTTGCCGTGGCAATGGCTTGTAAGCCAGCAACCCCAGCGCCCATCACGAACGCCTTGGCCGGGCGAATAGTACCCGCCGCTGTCATCATCATTGGAAAGGCCCGGTCAAAGGCAGCAGATGCTTCAATCACCGCTTGATAGCCTGCAAGGTTCGCCTGTGAGGACAATACATCCATCACCTGCGCACGGGTAATCCGAGGCATGAACTCCATTGAAAAGACGCCGAACCCTGCTTTTGCAAGGGCCGCGATATCTTTCTCGTTACCAAATGGGTCCATTTGGCCAATCACCAGTGCGCCTTTGGCGGCACCTTTAAGCGCTGTGGCGGTTGGCCGACGCACGGTCAACACAACATTTGCGCCCTTAATGGTTGCAGATGCAGTGGCAGAGACCGTGGCCCCTGCCGCTTTATAGTCCGCATCGGGAATTTTGGAGCCTTCGCCGGCTCCTTTTTCAACGCTAACTTTAGCGCCGAGCCCGATATATTTTTTCACCGTTTCCGGTGTTGCCGCCACACGGGCTTCGTTGGCGGCAGTTTCGCGTAAGATCGCTATCTTCATGCCTTACTCCCTGGGCTTGCTTACAAACCCAAACGCATTAACAAAAATGCGCCGCCCCCACACTTGCGGCACGACAATAATCGTTAGCCGTTAGGCCACGAGGAAGAAATACATCAAAACCAGCACCACAACGATGGCGATGGTTGCGTATTTCAGCACATTCATAACGCTCGAATATGTCTTAGATTGCTCTTCAAAGAGCTTTTCAGCTTCGGTAGCCATTTAATTCTCCGTTTAACAAATCAATTTCAGACGCCAATCAGGCGTCCATTTCTTCTAACTCGTCAATTAGACCTTCGATCATTGAAAGCCCAAGCGACCAGAAATTCGGGTCTTTAGCGTCCAAGCCAAATGGCGCTAACAATTCTGAGTGATGTTTGGACCCGCCAGCGCGCAACAAGTCAAGATAGCGTGTCGCAAATCCGTCCTCTGATTTTTGATATTGCGCATAAAGCGAGTTCACAAGGCAATCACCGAACGCATAAGCATAGACATAAAACGGCGCATGGATGAAGTGTGGCACGTAAGACCAAAAGCTCTCATACCCCTCATTCAGCACAACAGATGGCCCCAAGCTCTCTTTGGAGACGTCCAGCCACATTTGATTGAGCTCTTCAACTTTCAACTCGCCATTGCGACGGGCCGTATGCACTTTGCGCTCAAACGTATAAAACGAGATTTGGCGCACAACCGTATTCAGCATGTCTTCGACTTTGCCAGACAATAGAGCGAAACGTGCTTTTTTGTCCGTTGTCGCTTCTAGCAACGACCTAAAGGTGAGCATTTCCCCAAACACGCTTGCCGTTTCCGCCAAAGTAAGCGGTGTCGACGCCATCAATGGACCCTGATCGGCAGCCAGCACTTGGTGAACCCCATGCCCCAATTCGTGCGCCAACGTCATCACGTCTCGTGCTTTACCCAAATAGTTGAGCATCAAATAAGGGTGCGCACTTGGCACCGTGGGATGGGCAAAAGCACCTGGCGCTTTGCCTTCACGCACCGGCGCATCAATCCAGCCGGAACCAAAAAACGGCTTGGCGATTTCAGCTAATTCAGGGGAGAATTTGCCATAGGCTGACATCACCATCTCAGTGGCTTCATCCCAATTGAACAAACGATCATCATCGTTGGGCAATGGCGCGTTGCGGTCCCAAGCGTTCAGCTTTTCCATGCCGAACCATTTTGCCTTCATCGCATAATAGCGATGCGACAATTTTGGATAGGCTTCGCGCACAGCTGTTTCCAACGCATCAACGACTTCGCGTTCAACCGAGTTCGCCATGTGACGGCTGTCCGCCACATCTTCATAACCGCGCCAACGGTCAGATATCTCTTTATCTTTGGCCAACACATTAGTG
Source organism: Maritalea sp. (assembly GCF_051251695.1). Classification (NCBI taxonomy): domain Bacteria; kingdom Pseudomonadati; phylum Pseudomonadota; class Alphaproteobacteria; order Hyphomicrobiales; family Devosiaceae; genus Maritalea; species Maritalea sp. Next base: position 58,375 of record NZ_JBPOEU010000007.1, read on the forward strand.
ATGTGCGTGAACAGGCGATGGTTTTCGCCAAGCGTTCCAACAAGACCTTTAAACGCCGCTTCGCGAACCGTGCCGTCTTTGTCGGTCATTTTGGTCAATGTTGGCTCCAGCGCCAACATTTCGCCATCAACATTAAACTTTAAGCTCGCCATTGTTTCATCAAACAAGCGGTTCCAGGCAGAGCGCCCGGTGACCGATTTGTCATGGAACAATTCTTCGACCCGATCTTCCAATTGATAGGGTTTGGCTTTGCGCAACTCGTCAAACCATGGCTTATAACGCGCAAGCGCTGCGTCTTTCTCAAAAGCCGCAGAAAAGATTGAATCATCGATCCGGTTCAACTCAAGGGAGAAGAACAACATTGGCGTGGAGAAGCTTGTGAGTTTCTCATTCATATCGCCCATGAATTTTGACCGGTCAGGATCCGTTGTATTTTGCGCATATTGCAAATAGGCGAAAGAGCCAAGCCGCCCCATCTTGTCTGAAAGTGCTTCATAGCGATTGATCGTATCGATCAGGCCACCATTTTTGGCCAACTCTTCTAGTTTGCCTTTATAGTCAGCGGCAAAGCTTTTTGCTTCTTGTTCGCAAAATTCTATATCAGCTTGAAGTTCAGGGCTTTCAAGACCTGGATATAGGTCATCAAGGTCCCATTCAGGCAAATTACCAAATTCCGCTCCAGCGGCTTTTTCCACCGGGGCACCAAATACTGCTTTGTTCATGTTGAAAAACGAAAACTCCAATAAGATTTACGTTAAACATTAGCACATTCGCAAAGCTTGTGAAGAGTAGCTTTGACCAATACGCAATGTCTTTGCCCAGACCATCGGGTAGTTCAAAATGATGTGAAAACCCCTCACTAACTACGCCAAAGTTTTCGATACCCAAACGCACCAATGTGCGTTTGACCCAAGATGTAAATCACTATTCAAGACTTCCACAAAGTCATTTTCAAATTAAAAACCAGGACTTCATTCGTATGGAGGTAGGTACGGGGGCAACCTAAAAGTTAAAATTTATACTTAAATCACTGTTAAGAACTCACCCCTACTCTGCCCCAAAATAGAACAGTTCGATGATTCGCGTATCGGCCTTGGCCTGATGCGACCATATTTGATTGTGAGTAGTTTGTTTAATGGCCAAAGTCCTGATTATCGACGATGATCCCGTGCAATGCCGCCTTAGTGCAGAGATTTTAAAAGCAAATGGTTACGAGGCAATCGACGTTTTGTCGGGTGCTGAGGGCCTAGAGATTTTGGCTGAAGACGAAATTGATGCGCTGATTTTGGATTTGATCATGCCCGAGATGGACGGCATGGGCGTTATGGCTGAAATGAAAAAACGCGGCATGAATCACCCCGTTATTGTTCAAACTGCAAATTCATCTATCGAAACCATTGTTACCGCCATGCGGCACGGCGCAGTTGACTTTTTTGTCAAACCCGTTGCCCCCGAACGTTTGGTCATTTCGCTGCAAAACGCTCTAAAACGGCAGAGCTTAGAAACGTGCCTGCGCACAGAGCAAAACCGGCTGTCTGGCCAGTTTGGCTTTGATGACATCATCACAAAATCTCCTGTTATGGATCGGGTAAAACAGCTTGGGCTAAAAGCGGGTGCCAGCAATATTCCTGTTCTCATCGAAGGGGAAAGCGGCACCGGTAAAGAACTGATCGCCCGCGCTATTCAAAGCGCATCAAAACGCGCAAACAAACCTTTTATCACCGTAAACTGCGGCGCAATCCCTGCCAATCTTGTTGAATCCATTCTTTTTGGACACAAAAAGGGGTCGTTCACCGGGGCGACCACCGATCAAAAAGGTAAGTTCCAAGAAGCAGATGGCGGCACGCTATTTTTGGACGAAATCGGCGAGCTTCCACTCGACATGCAAGTGAAGCTACTGCGCGCATTACAAGAGGGTGAAGTCGAACCTATTGGCGCGACGAAAATCGAAAAAGTAGATGTTCGAATTGTTTCAGCCACCAACAAACGGCTGCTTAATTTGACCAAAGAAGGTCATTTTCGCGAAGACCTATATTACCGTCTAAATGTGTTTCCGATCTACTTGCCCCCTCTAAGGGAGAGAATGAACGATTTGGACGCACTGGTTAGCCATTTCATCACCCGTTTCGCCGCACAAGAGGGACGCCAAATCTCGCAATGCGACCCCCAAGCCATGCAATTGCTCAAAAAATTCGCGTGGCCTGGGAATGTAAGGCAGCTCGAAAACACCGTTTATCGCGCTGTTGTGTTGGCGACCAATTCTATATTGCAGGTCGACGACTTCCCCCAAATCCGCGCATCGATTGACGGCACTGATGCCATGAGGGCTGAGTTGGCAAATCAACCTCAACTCGTTCGCCCGGTTCATATTGATGACCTATCCGCACCAAATCCATCTCAAGCATCAACAGTAGAGACCGTTGCCGACCGATTTATCGCAACAAATGGCGAAATTGCGCCGCTCGACCATGTTGAAAGAGATTTGATCGCTTTTGCCCTAGATCAACATCAGGGCAGAATGAGCGCTGTTGCGCGCGCATTGGGCATCGGGCGATCAACTTTGTATCGAAAACTCAAAGAATACGACCTCGAAGAAAACGCAGCTTAACGTCAAATCCTGCATTTCATTCTTTTTCCAGTAACATTTATGCGAAATACTTGGCTTCGACATAATCTCAGCGTATAAATCGCCAACATTTTGCATTTGTTGAATGCGTTAAGTTTGTGGCGCAACGCTGGAAACTTCGTCTATCGCAAGCTAATGAAGGCTTTTGAGGACTTTGAGGGAAAAAAATGCGCTGTAAAATTCGGTCACTGATTCTCGGTTTAAGCCTAGCCAGTTTAACTGCCTTTAGCGCGAATGCCCAAGAAATGGTGTTGGTAAACGGTATCGAGGCGACCCGTGTCGTTATCGGCCCTGCAACATCTCCATTGGCCAAAATCATCAAATCTGGTTTGCGCGACGACTACTATGGCGCAAAAGCCGGGTCGCGGGTTTGGACGAATGCGCAAGGTCTTTACTATTTTTATGGCGCGCGCAACTTCGAACCACTTTGGCTAGAAGATAATGGCGACAAAGTCGCATTCTCACAAAAAGCGCTTGGCATTCTCAGCCTGTTTGAAAAAGCTGATGCCGAAGGATTGCGCCCCGCTGACTATTTGACACCAGCTCTAAACATCGACGCAGCTCAAAATGACCCGCAGCTTTTAGCGCAAGTGGAAACGGCATTTTCCGATGCCGCCATTCTTTATGCCAAACACGCATCAGGTGGACGAATTCTGCCCGGCGCAGTTTCAAGCTCAATCACATTACGGCCTACCCGTGTGGACTTGGCAAAATTGCGCGTTGACCTTGTTAGCGCCAAAGATCCGGCTCAATTGCTACAAAACATGCATCCAACACATGTAGAGTTTAAAGCGCTACGCGCCGAGCTTGCAAAAAAAATGACTGGCCCAGAAATTGACCAGATCATCGTGCCCGACGGCAAATTGATGAAAGTGGGTAAATCTGACCCACGGATGCCAATTTTGCGCGAACGGTTGCAAATCGAACTGCTTGACCCCAGCAGCGAATTTATTTTTGATCAGGCTGCCGTAGACGCCGTAAAAGATTTTCAAACTTCAATTGGCTTGATTGCTGATGGCGTAATTGGCCCTGCAACAGTGGCGGCGCTAAACGGTGCCCATGGTGCAAGCGTTGAAGATATTGTCGCCAATATGGAACGCTGGCGATGGATGCCCAAAAATTTGGGCGATTTTCACGTTTTCGTCAATATTCCTGAATTCCGTCTGCAGGTCAGAAAATCCGGCGTCGTGCAACACGCAACACGCGTGGTGGTTGGAAAACCGAAGCATAAAACACCCGTATTTTCGGACGAAATTGAACATGTTGTGGTCAATCCTTACTGGAACGTCCCCTATTCAATCGCCACAAAAGAACTGCTGCCGAGCGCCAATGGCAACCCCGGCTATTTCGATGCTCGCAATTATGAATTGCTCGCCGGTGGCAAAGTCATCAATGCATCGTCCGTTGATTGGGCGAACATCAACCCGAAAAAACCACCTTTCCGCATCCGGCAACGTCCCGGGCGCGGCAATGCGCTAGGGACCATCAAATTCCTTTTCCCAAACCAGCACTCTGTTTATCTGCACGACACGCCTTCCAAGTCATTGTTCGGACGTACCTATCGCGCATTTTCACATGGCTGCGTGCGCGTCCACAACCCGCTTGAATTCGCCAACGCGTTGTTGCGGTATGAACCCTCGCTCGATCTTAAAAAGATCAAGGGCATGATGGGCGGCTCGGAAAAATGGAACAATCTTGGCGACCATATCCCGGTTCACCTCGCCTATTTCACCTTGCGAATTGGTGATGATGGAACAGTGCGCAGCTATGGTGACGTTTATGGCCATCACAAAAAGCTCCTTTCACTTTTAAACTCGTAAGACCCGGCTATATTCCTCTGCCTAGCCCCGCCAATATTCTGGGTCGGGCAGATTGACGCATATGCCTTGGTTCAGCCTCTTTTCTCACCCATATAAAAGAGGTAAGTTGAGTTTTGTGCTAAATGAATTAGGGGCAAAGGACGCGTCTTTTATCGTTAACAAATTCTCATCTTATTTCGGTTAAGATGATTAAAATTTGTAGAGTAAAAGGCGTCCAAAAAGTGTTGGGTATATTGGGCAGATTTAGGGCAAACGCCAAGTTTCAGGCAAACATTATGAAGCGTGCGTTTATTTTGTTAGCAGCAACCGTGCTTGCGGTGGTCAGTATTGCTGGACCGGCAATGGCTGCACGCGATCGCACCTTGTACCTTTATTATACCCACACCAAAGAAACCGCCAAAATCACCTTTAAGCGCAATGGCCGCTATGACAAAAAAGGTTTAGCCCAGCTCAATGCATTTTTGCGCGACTGGCGACGTAATGAACCCACCAAAATGGACCCCCGTCTTTTTGATTTGATCTGGGAAGTCTATCAAGACGTTGGCGCCAAAAAACCAGTTCACGTTGTTTCCGCTTACCGTTCGCCAAAAACCAACGAAATGTTGCGGTCACGCTCCAGCGCTGTGGCGAAAAACTCTAACCACACGCGCGGCTTGGCGATGGATTTTTTCATTCCCGGTGTCCCAATTTCCAAATTGCGACGAGCGGCGATGAAAAAGCAAATGGGCGGTGTTGGATATTATCCAACATCCGGCAGCCCATTTGTTCATCTTGATACGGGCAGCGTTCGCGCATGGCCACGCATGACCACGGCTCAACTGAAAAAGGTTTTCCCCAAGGGCAAAACCATGCACATACCATCCAACGGTGTTGTGCTTTCCAAAGCCGGATACGCCAAAGCAAAGGCAGACTACAGACGCTGCAAGCAAATCCCTTGTAATGGGACCACACGCGTTGCTAGCCTTCAAAAAGACGATAATGATGCAGGCTCAGGCCGCACATTGATGGACGTTTTGTTTGGTCGCAACAAAGACGATGTTAAAGTTGCAAAAGCGCCTGCACAACGGGCCGTACAATCTCAAGTGATCAAGGTCGCAGCATTGGGGCAACTTCCCCCAAGCCGCCCTGTTGCCCTGCAAACACCAAATTTAAATACCGCCCCGGCGCAAGCGGAACTGGCCATTGCGGTTGCCGAAATCTCGGTCACCCCGCCTATCCGGCCGGAAACCGTTTTGTTGGCTACAGCTACATCACCCCTTGTCGAGGATGACTTTGTCATTCAAGTGCCATCACGGTTTGCTGTCGCATCGATTGATCCAAATGAGTTGCCAAACCCATCTCGTTTTGTTGAAGACGCCAGCGCTCAATCTGGCATAATTCCTCAATTGCCAAATCGAGCAGGCATAAATGCGGCACCAAATGCCAATGCAGCTGACGCGCTGCTTGCTGCCTATGCGCCAACATCTCCGCCAGCTTCACCCGACGCTCAAAAGGCGCTTGAAATTATCTTGAACCGCCAAAACGGCGCAACTGAATTACGCAAAACGTTTGGCGAAACAAATGACAAAACAAACCTTGGATCGGGCATTCGTGCAGCCCTTGCAACAGCATCACTGCAACCCGACTTCAACGATTTTACGTCCATTTTGCAAAACGCACGGATAGGCAATACAAAATCGACCGTCATGAAACCCACATATGAATTGCAGCAGCGTGCTGGGGAACTTCATGCGCCAGATCTTGAACATGTGCTCGATCTCATGACTGAACCTGCAAGGTTCCAAAGCACCCAATATGCGGTGATGTTTGAGCCAGATGAAGCCGATTTGGCCCCTTCAGTTGTGATGGGCGACAAATCTCAATTTGGTTTCGTATCGAAGTTCGAGCAGATCGTTGTGGGCAACATCAGCTTCAAACCCACAAATTCACTGTAAAACTCATCTTTTTATTATGAAATTCGCGACCTTTCGCCGCCTACTGGTTGCGCGGGTCCTGAACTAGGTTTAAATCTGCATGACCCAGATGGGACATGCAACAAATGTCCTGACTGTTTTAAGCGAGGCATGAGTGACGAAACGCCCTGAAACCCCAATTCTTGATGGCATCACCAGCACGAAAGACGTGCGTGAACTGCCCCGCGAGCAAATCCGACAATTGGCGGACGAAGTGCGCGCGGAAATGATCGATTCTGTTTCGGTAACAGGTGGGCATTTGGGTGCGGGATTGGGAGTTGTAGAACTTTCAGTTGCGCTTCACCATGTCTTCAACACGCCAGACGATAAGATCATCTGGGACGTAGGGCACCAGGCTTACCCCCATAAAATCTTGACCGGACGGCGCGAACAAATGCGCACCTTGCGCAAAGAAAATGGACTTTCAGGCTTCACCAAGCGCAAGGAAAGTGAATACGACCCGTTTGGCGCAGGCCACTCTTCCACTTCAATTTCTGCGGGACTTGGCATGGCTGTTGCCGCTGACCTGAAAAACGAGAAACGCAACATCATCGCCGTTATTGGCGACGGTGCTATGTCCGCTGGCATGGCGTATGAGGCTATGAACAATGCAGGCGCAATGAATGCGCGGCTTATTGTTGTACTCAACGATAACGACATGTCTATCGCGCCACCCACCGGAGCCATGAGCGCCTACCTCGCACGCCTTGTATCAGGCAAAGCCTATCGCTCGATCCGTGAAATCGCGAAGGGCCTAACAGAACATTTGCCGAAATTCGTTTCCGAAAAAGCACGCAAGACCGAAGAATATGCGCGCGGCTTTTGGGCTGGCGGCACCATGTTTGAAGAGCTTGGCTTTTACTATGTCGGTCCAATTGACGGCCACAATTTAGATCATTTGCTGCCCATCCTTGATAATGTGCGCGATGCTGAAACCGGTCCCATTCTTGTTCACATTGTCACCCAAAAAGGCAAGGGGTACGAACACGCAGAAAACGCTGCGGACAAATATCACGGTGTATCCAAATTCAACGTGATCACTGGCGCGCAGTCTAAACCCGTCTCCAATGCCCCGTCTTACACGGGCGTGTTTGCCCAAAGCCTCATTCAAGAAGCCGAACTGGACGAACGTATTGTCGCGGTAAACGCAGCTATGCCTTCGGGCACTGGCCTGGACAAATTTGCCAAGCAATTTGGCGACCGGTGCTTTGACGTTGGTATTGCAGAGCAACATGCAGTTACATTTGCCGCTGGACTTGCCACCGAAGGGCTGAGCCCGTTTTGTGCGATTTACTCGACATTCTTGCAACGGGGGTATGACCAAGTGGTCCACGATGTTGCCATTCAAAACTTGCCGGTACGTTTTGCAATCGACCGGGCTGGATTTGTTGGTGCGGATGGCCCCACCCATGCAGGGGCATTTGACACAGCCTATTTGGGTGCGATCCCCAACATGGTGTTGATGGCACCGGGCGACGAAGCTGAACTTAAGCACATGGTGCGCACTGCTGCAGAATTTGACGAACACCCAATCGCCTTCCGTTACCCACGCGGCGAAGGATCTGGCGTGGAAATGCCAACAAGAGGCAGTTTCCTTGAAATCGGCAAAGGCCGCGTCCTGCGTGAAGGCAACTCAGTTGCGCTATTGTCGTTCGGTGGCCGTCTAAGCGAAACACTTGCAGCTGCGGAAATTTTATCGACCTTTGGCATTTCAGCCACGGTGGCAGATGCTCGTTTTGCAAAGCCGCTTGATGTCGCATTGATTGAACGTTTGGCCAAAGAGCATGAAGTTCTGATCACCATTGAAGAGGGATCAATTGGTGGCTTTGGCAGTTTTGTATTGAACCACCTAGCCTTAAACGGTCTGTTAGATGGCGGCTTAAAGTGCCGTCCAATGTTCATTCCGGATCAACATTTTGATCACGCGTCACAAGATAAAATGTATGTCCAAGCCGGTCTTGATCGCAATGCTATCGCCGCAACGGCCATGCGCGCCATCGGAAACGAAAAAGCCGCCAATCAAGTCCTTGCAGGATTGATCGACGGCTAAATCAAATTCTTGAAGATTTGGATTCGCTTAGAATTAAAGCGCCTCGTCATCTACTGGTGCAGATGGGATCATGCCCAAAGCGTGTTTATAAAGGTCAAGAATGGCTTCATGCTCTTGGCGCTCATGTGATTCTTGTTTGCGCAACTTCACAACTTCACGCAGCACTTTGACATCATAGCCATTGCCTTTAGCCTCGGCATAAACATCACGAATATCTTCAGAGATCGACTTTTTCTCTTCTTCCAAACGCTCAATACGTTCGACAAAGGCGCGTAATTGTTCGCGGGCAACGGTAGACTGTCCCATATCATTTCTCTTTTATGTTTTTGCAAAAATCCGGGCTATATCTTTCGCCCATCATGACCCTTTTTGGCAAGGCCGAATATCGCTCATCCACCACCTGATTGAAGGAAATGGATTTGATGTTTAAATTCCACACAAATTCTGCAATTGATGGTCACAGAACGGTCCAAAATCGACTATAACAAATGACCTTGGCGCAATTAGGTGCGCATTTGGAGTGTCCGGACCTTGTTTTTTATCGACTTTAGTATAACAAAAGCCGCAATGAGATTTGCACCACTGATCCTATTGCTAACCTTGTTTTATGCAACGCCAGCATCAGCCGATCTGCGGATATGCAATCAAAGTCAAAACCCGGTGGCCATTGCCATAGGATTTCGCAGCGAAAAAGGCTGGCAATCTGAAGGCTGGTGGATGGCAGAGCCGGAAAATTGCGCGGTGGTGTTCAATGGTCCATTGAGCGAGCAGCGATCGCAATTTTTCTATATTCACGCCGTTGATGATATCGGCGGAAATCGTTGGGACGGGCGCATTTTTATGTGTACCCGTGATAAGTCCTTCACAATCTTCGGTGAAAAGGATTGTCTAGCCCGCGGTTACGAACGGACCGGCTTCATGGAAGTCGACACCCAGAAAAACAAGGATTGGACTGTTCAATTAACGGACGCCGATCTGCAATAATTGGAGATCCAATGAGACGTCTACGCAAAGTCAAAATTCTCGCAACCCTCGGCCCAGCCTCAAACGACGAAGAAACCATTGAGAAGTTGGCGCGTGCAGGTGCAGACGTTTTCCGCATCAATATGAGCCATGCGAGCCACGAATTGCTCGGCCAAACAATGGACGCCATCCGCAATGTGGAAAAAGCGGTTAAGCGCCCGATTGGCGTGCTTGTCGATTTGCAGGGCCCTAAATTACGGGTCGGTAAATTCAACACAGGCTCCGTTTTGCTCGCTGCAGGCGATGTCATTACGCTGGATACTGATAGTTCTGAGGGAAACAAAACCCGCGTTCACTTGCCTCACCCAGAAATTTTTGAGGCTATCGAAAAAGGGCAAAAACTGCTCATTGATGACGGCAAGCTAGAACTGCGTTGTATTGGTAAAACTGCTGACAAAATTGAATGTGAAGTCGTTCATGGCGGCAAGCTATCTGATCGAAAAGGCGTAAGCCTACCGGACACTTTGTTGGGTGTTGGTGCATTGACCGAAAAAGACCGCGCCGACTTGCTCGCCGCGCTTGAAGTCAATGCTGACTGGATTGCACTCTCTTTCGTTCAACGCCCTGAAGACATCATCGATGTACGCAAAACCGTTCAAGGCCGTGCAGGCATTCTTGCAAAGATCGAAAAACCACAAGCCATCGAACGTCTTGAAGAAATCATCAAACTGTCTGATGCGATCATGATCGCCCGGGGTGACCTTGGTGTTGAAATGCCACTTGAAACGGTGCCAGGCTTGCAAAAACGCATGATCCGGATGGCACGCCAGCAGGGCAAGCCGGTTGTTGTTGCAACCCAAATGCTTGAATCAATGATTACAGCGCCTGTGCCAACAAGAGCCGAAGTTTCTGACGTCGCGACTGCTGTTTATGAAGGCGCTGATGCGGTGATGCTATCAGCTGAATCAGCTGCCGGTGACTTCCCTGTTCAAGCCGTTTCCACCATGAACCGCATCGCAGTAGCTGTGGAACAAGATGGGCTTTATCAAGGCATTATCCGCCGTCAAAATATCGAACCAGATGCAACCGCGGCGGATGCCATTTCGGCTTCTGCAAGACAAGTTGCTGAAACGCTGGATCTTGCGGCAATCGTCACCTATACATCTTCAGGCTCAACCGGTATTCGCGCAGCCCGCGAACGCCCTGAAAAACCCATTGTTGCTCTATCACCAAAATTGGCAACTGTTCGTCGCCTTTCCCTTGTTTGGGGTCTGCACTGTGTACGTACAGACGACGCGGTGAACTTGGATGATGTTGTGGACCGCGCTTGTTCCATCGCTTATCGGGAAGGCTTTGCACGCCCTGGCGATCGCATTGCGATCACCGCAGGGGTTCCGTTAGGTACGCCTGGCGCAACCAACATGCTACGCATCGCGTTTGTCGGCCAAGATGGCGTTGGCTCCTCTTAAGGCCAACAAATTACCGCTACAAATTGCAAATTCAATACCCGTCATTTCTGGCGGGTATTTTTTTGACTTAGTGCTTGACCTGGAGTGAACTCCAGCACCTACAAGTGATCAAGCAAACGAAATGAGAACGTTAAATGTATATCGGCGAACTAGCAAAAACGGGCAATACCAGCATCGATACATTGCGGTATTACGAAAAGATCGGCTTGATCAAAAACGTCCCGCGCGATGCAGGCGGACGTCGCGTATATGATCAGGGCTTTGTTGCATGGGTCGCGTTTATCAAGGTGCTCAAAGCCACAGGCATGCCCCTAAAAGACATGCTCGCTTATGCCGAACACCGTCAAGCAGGACCGCAATCCAATCAACAACGTTGTGCGCTCCTGATCACACACCAAAAGCGCATCCAAAACACAATTGCCGAACAACAAAATTGTTTGGCGTTGGTAAAAGCAAAAGTTGCGGCCTATCAAACCGCGATTGAAAAAAGCACAGACATTCCCATTTCAGCTTGCACTTCTGATCAATTCAAACAGCGAGAAGATGAATGACTGACACAGCACTAGAACGCGGTCGCGCGATCACTAAAACGTTCAACCCAACGTTGGAGAAAACGCTGGCGGAGCGGTATGATGATGACGTACCTGACTTTGCCGAAACCTTAGTCGAATTTGCCTATGGCCGCATTTACGCCCGTGAAGGCTTGGATATGAAAACCCGCCAATTGATCACCGTAGGCGCGCTCACCGCCTTAGGTGGACAAACAGCGCCGCAACTGGAAATCAATATTGAACATGCCCACGCCAATGGCGCATCAAAAACAGAGATTTTTGAAACCATTATGCAAATGGCAATTTATGGAGGCATGCCTGCGGCGATAAATGGAATGAACGTCGCAAAACAATTCTTCGATAAGCAAGACCAACCGGACCAGAACTAGAAACGACAACGCGTCAATCGGTTGAAGAGATAATAAGGGCTTACCTCTCCCACTTGATTGACGCGTTCGCTCTTGAAACTGGGGCGTCGCTTAAAGCGCGTTTTCGCCCACCTCACCCGTGCGGACACGGACAGCAGCTTCAAGATCTAACACAAATATTTTGCCGTCACCGATCTTACCTTCAGTTGCCGCCTCACGGATGGCGTCCATTGTAAGATCTACCTTGCTTTGCGGCACGGCAATTTCCAACTTGAGTTTGGGAACATAAGAAATCTCATATTCAGCACCGCGATAAATTTCAGTATGGCCGCGTTGTCGGCCATAACCGCGCACTTCAGTAACAGTCATGCCAGAAATATCCAGCGCACCGATCGCATCGCGTACATCGTCAAGCTTATGCGGCTTAATTATAGCAATAATGAGTTTCATAAAATTCCCAAACCTAATGCCTATATCCTGTCTCACCATGCACCGTGAGGTCAAGACCTGTTGTTTCTTCCTCGACGCCAACGCGCAGACCAACCACTCGTTTAGTGAGCCAAACGATCGCAACAGTAACGACCAGCGACCAAAGGGCGGTCACCGCCACGCCAAGCACTTGCACGCCAAACTGGCTCATCGCATTCATGCCTTCAGCATAGCCGGATGCACCAGACCCGAACGCCAAGAGAAACGCCAATAAAAGCGTACCCGTAGCGCCGCCAATGCCATGCACCGCAAGCACATCTAGTGAGTCATCAATGTTGAACCGGCTCTTGACCAAATCCACTGCATAAAAACAAATAAGGCCGCCAGCGATGCCAAGCACAACCGCGCCCATCGGGCCAACTGAACCTGAAGCCGGCGTGATGGTGGCGAGCCCGGCAATGGTGCCGGTCACAATACCAACAACGCTTGGCTTACCAAACTTAACCCACTCAATGATCATCCACACAAGTGAAGCGGTAGCAGCCGACAGGTGGGTCACCAAAATGGCCATGGTCGCGTCGCCATTTGCCGCAACGGCGCTGCCACCATTAAAGCCGAACCACCCAACCCATAAAAGCGAAGCGCCAACCATAACCATCCACGGAGCATGTGGTGGACGAACACCGTTCGGAAATCCCTTCCGCGCGCCAAGCATAAAGGCAATAACCGCTGCGGAAACCCCTGCTGTAACATGCACAACAATGCCGCCGGCAAAATCGATGACGCCCAGCTGAGCCAACCAACCGCCGCCCCAAACCCAATGCGTGACAGGCACATAAACCAACATCAACCATACGGCGCTGATCAACAACACAGCAGAGAACTTTATGCGTTCAACAAACGCACCAACCATTAGAGCGGGCGTAATAACCGCAAAGGTCATTTGAAAGATAACCCAAAGACTTTCAGGAATGGTGCCACTAAGGCTGTCTCGCTCCACACCAGCAAGGCCGATCCGACTAAGTCCACCAATAAAAGCATTACCTTCAGTGAAGGCAAGCGAATAGCCAAACATGAACCACAGAATGGACGCGACGCAAGCAATCGCCACACAGTGCATCAACACCGACAAGATATTTTTTGCTTGCACAAGACCTGCATAAAAAAGCGCCAAGCCTGGCATTGTCATGAGTAAAACGAGCGCGGTAGCCGTTAAAATCCAGCTCGTGTCTGCACCATTCATCTTTAACTTCTCCATAAAACACAAAAATGCCCAAATTTTAGGCACTTCACATTATTGCTTATTCTGAGGCAAAAGTCAAAGCTGTTCAATATTTCAGCAATATGCGCAGCGCACGAAAAAGGGCCGGTGAAAACTTCACCGACCCCTAAACTTTTCAAACTGAACTTTGCGACTTAACCCTGACGGGCTTTAAAACGCTTGTTCACTTTGTTGATAATGTAGATACGACCGCGACGGCGAACGACCTTATTGTCGCGATGCCGGGTGCGCAGCGCTTTAATGGAATTTTTGATTTTCATTCCGGTCACCCTTCACATTCATAAAAATAGGCGCCACTGGCGCCGGGAATTCGTTGGAGGTTATTTATGAGCAAACGAGGCACTTGTCAACGCATCTCAGTGTAAAAGCGATAAGTTGGCGCCTTAATTGGCCTAAATACACACCTATCATCCTTTAAAGCAGAAAGGGGGCAATTTTGCCCCCTCATTTATTCATCAAGAATCAGCAACACACCTAGCCGACAAGCAAATCCTCAAGCGGATCATGCTCAGCCACAAAATGGCCGGGCCGAAGTTCTTGCAACTCAGGCACATAATCAAACTGCTCGGCCTTAAGCTTTGACTGCAAGAAACGCAGCTTCGCGGTCGGGTCCATTGGAGAGGGCAACTCGCCCGGGAACCGAATACGCTTACGCGTCCGCTCAATCTTAGGGTCAGGAATAGGCACGGCAGAAATCAACTGCTGTGTATATGGATGTTGTGGATCAAGATAAATCGCATTGCGATCCGCCAGTTCCACAATCCTTCCTAGATAAAGCACCATGATGCGGTGAGAAACTTCACGAACAACAGACAAGTCGTGCGAGATGAACAGTAGGGAAAGCCCAAACTCTTCCTGCAAGTCCATCAGTAACTCGATGATTTGCGCCTGAATGGAAACATCCAACGCCGACACAGCCTCATCACACACAACCAATTTTGGCTCCATGATCATTGCACGGGCAATGCCCACGCGTTGATTCTGACCGCCAGATAGCTCATGCGGATAACGGTTGATCATATTTGCATCAAGACCAACACGTTCCATGATTTTGGCAACACGGGCCTTCATCTGGTCGCGGCTCAAATCAGGACTGAAGGTTTGCAATGGCTCCATAATGCTATCTGAAATGGTCATACGCGGATCAAGGCTTGCAAGAGGGTCTTGGAAGACGATTTGCAAATCTTCGCGTTTGGCCTTCAGGTCCGCTTTGTTTGATGCATCAAGTGGCTTACCAAGCCAACTTACATGACCCTGGGTCGGCGGGATCAATTGCAAAACCGCGCGGGCTAGCGTTGATTTTCCGCAGCCACTTTCGCCCACAATCCCCAATGTTTCGCCAGGCTTCAACTCAAAGCTCACCCCGTCCACTGCCTTAAGCGGCACATTTTGATGCCAAAAACCGGTCGGAACCTTGATGTTGAAATGCACATGTACATCATCAACTTTCAAGAAGTCTTCATCGCGGCCTTTTAGGTCGTACTCTTTAAGCTTACGGTTTGTCGCTTTATCTGGCTGATCAATCCGTGGCATCGCTTCAAGCAGCATTTGAGTATATTCATGTTGTGGATTGTTGAAAACGTCTTCAGCCGTTCCTTCCTCAACATAAATGCCTTCACGCATAACTTGAATACGATCACACATGCGGGCAACAACGCCCATATCGTGGGTGATCAACGCAATCGCTGTGCCGTTCTCGCGCTTCAACTCGTCCATAAGGTCAAGAATTTCAGCTTGTACGGTCACATCCAGAGCAGTGGTTGGTTCATCGGCGATCAACAGATCAGGCGAACACAACATAGACATCGCAATCATCACACGCTGACGCATGCCGCCAGAAAGTTCATGCGGATATTGACGTAGACGCCGGTCAGATTCAGGAATGCGGACCCGGTCCAACCATTCCCGGCACTTTTTCTCAGCAGCGCCGCCACGTTCACCGGTGTGAAGCTGCAACACTTCACTCATCTGTTCAAACACGGTGAGGTGTGGTGTCAAAGAGGTCAATGGATCCTGAAAGATCATTGACATATTACGACCACGCACCTGGTTGAGTTCCTTAGTGGACAATCCCAACAACGACGTGCCGTTGAAAATGATCTCACCTTTAGTGCGCCCATTTTTAGCCAAAAGACCCATGGCAGTCATAAAAGTTTGACTTTTACCTGACCCACTTTCGCCCACAATCCCAAGACATTCACCAGGCTCGATATGCAGACTTACACCCTTAACAGCTCGTACGTCGCCATCTGGGGTGTCGAAGGTCACCTCAAGGTCGTTGACCTCCAAAACATTTCTTTTTTGTTCGCTCACGCTAGAGATCCTTTACTCAAATTGAAGGTCGACAATTGGAAAGTTTGAATATTCATCAACAAATTCTCCTATCGATCTTTCGGATCAAGCGCATCGCGCAAGCCGTCACCAATAAAATAGAAACAGAACAAGCCTACAACGAAGAAGCCAAGCGGAAACCCTAGCTGCCAAGGTGTGCCATATTGAATGGTCTTCGCACCGTCAGAGATCAAGGCACCCCATGATGTAAGTGGCTCTTGCACGCCTAACCCCAAGAACGAGATAAAGCTCTCCGTCAGGATCAAGCCTGGAATGAGAAGTGTCGTATAGACAGCAACAATACCCAGTAGGTTTGGTAGAACATGGCGAAGAATAATTTTAAAACTGCCAACACCAGAGGCGACAGACGCTTCAATATACTCTTTACCTTTAATTGCCAAAGTCTGACCGCGAACGATACGCGCCATGTCCATCCATGCGAACGCGCCCAGCCCTGCAAATAGGAGCCAAAGTGAACGGCCAAACATTACAAACAAGATGATCAAGATAAACATGTAGGGAATCGACATTAGGAAATCGACGAACCGCATCATGTAATTGTCAATGCGACCACCGGCATAACCTGCAACGGCACCATACAGCACACCAATTATCACGGCCACTGCAGTGCCAACCAAACCTACAAGCAGCGAAATCTGTGTACCTTGAAGGGTACGAGCATAAATATCACGACCCAAATCGTCCGTGCCGAAATAGTGTCCTGATTCAATAGAAGGGTAACCTGCTGTCGCAGCGTTCCCGATTACATTCCAATCAATTTCTTCATAAGACCAAGGTGAAATGGCTGGGCCAATAAAGGACCACACCACCATGAAAGTCAAAACGACAACACTAATAACAGCGGCTTTATTTCGCTGAAAACGCTCCCAGGCGTCCTGCAATAACGAACGACCCTCGATCTCTTTGCCAACTGACGTAGCTTCAACTACCCCGGCCATTTTTTCTTTACTTACCAACATAATAGCCCCCTAAGCCAACCGGATTTTTGGATCTAGCCAAGCATAAACTATGTCGGCGATCATGTTGAAAAGGATAGTGAGTGAGCCGAAAATAATCGTTGCACCCATAAGGAGTGAATAGTCACGGTTTGTAGCTGCATCGACAAAATATTGGCCCATGCCACCAGTAGAAAAGTATATATCAATAATAACTGAACCCGTGATCATACCGACAAACGCAGGGCCGAGATATGAAACCACTGGCAACAACGCTGGCTTAATCGCATGTTTCATGATGATGCTCGTCATCGGCAAACCTTTTGCCTTCGCCGTTCGGATGAAATTGGAATGCAAAACCTCCAACATTGATGAGCGTGCAATACGCGCGATAGATGCCATATAGCTTGTGGAAAGCGCAATCACTGGCATTATTATATATTCAATGCCGCCGCCATTCCAGCCGCCACCAGGAAGCCAACCCAGCCAAAGGGTGAAAATAATCACCAAAATTGGGGCCATCACAAAGTTTGGCAAAACTTGCGCGCCGATGGAAATTCCAACCGCTAGATAATCAAGCCAGCTATTATGCTTAATAGCGGCTACAATGCCCAACGGCAGACCGATCGCAACAGCAGCAACAAAAGACCAAAATCCATAAACCAGGGTAACTGAAAAACCCTGTGCCAAAATGCTATTTACCGTCTGATCCTTGTATCGGAAGGAGGGACCAAAATCGAATTTAGTTACAATCCCGGAAACATAGTTCCAAATCTGTATCAACCAAGGTTGATCAAGACCATACTTGGCTTGAATATTAGCCAACACTTGTGGTGGAAGCGGGCGTTCCGAGGTGAACGGACCACCTGGCGCCAATCGCATCAGCACAAACGAAAATAGGATAAGAAATAAAATTGTCGGTATCGCCGACATCATACGTTTAACGATAAAGCTGAACATAGCTTTGACCCTGCTTCCCTTAGCGTGCCTCTTCTATTGTTGCACCTAAGATCAACGAAACGAGCCGCCAAACCGTCAACGATTGAGAGAACATTCACCAAATACTGGAACCCGAATTTATCGGTGATCCAAATAAAGAAGGCACCGCGACAAATAAGTCGCGGCGCCTCCAATTATCAACTGCTATTCAGCAACCTTATAAAGGTCACGGCTATACCAGTTTTGCTCAACGTTACCGAAAGGCCAGCCTTTCAGGTTCGGCTTAAGCATCAACACTGCGGTGTAGTGGTACACAGGGATCACAGGCATTTCTGCAGCCATGATTTGCTCTACACGTGTATAAAGCGGAGTTGTGTCAGAAGATGTTTTCGCTTCTGCCAACGCTTTATCAACTTCGGCGTTTGAATACTTACCATCGTTATAACCTGAATTTGACTGAACAAGATCAAGGAATGTAGATGCTTCGTTGTAGTCACCACACCATGCGCCACGTGCTAGCTGGAAGTCTTGCTTTCCACGAACGTCCAAGAATGTTTTCCATTCCATGTTCGCCAAAATTGCTTCAACACCAAGTTTCTGTTTCCACATTGCAGCCATTGCTGTTGCAATTTTCTTGTGGCCTTCAGAAGTGTTGTAGAGCATGTCGAACTTCAACGGGTTGTCTGCGCCGTAGCCAGCTTCAGCCAAAAGCTCTTTAGCCTTCGCATCACGATCTGCTTGTGTCCAACCAGCATAATCAACGTCAGGAACGTCGAAACCAGCTGTTGCACCAGGCGTAAATGTGTAAGCAGGGAACTGACCAGCTTGAAGCACATTATCCACGATTACGTCACGATCAACCGCATATGACAACGCTTTACGAACGCGAACGTCTTTAAATGCAGGGTTACCTGAATCAGTTAGGTTGAATGTGTAGTAATAGCTACATAGGCGAGGCACAGAATGTGTCTCATCAGGAAGCTCTGCTTCAAGGCGAGGATACTGGCCTGTTGGCACTTCAGTACGATCAAGTTCACCAGCACGGTAACGTGTTAGCGCCACGTTTTCGTCATTGATGACCAATGTCACAACTTTATCAAGAATAGTCTTGTCGTTGTTCCAGTACATTGCGTTGCGTTCGCGTGTAGTACGCTCTTTCAACACCCACTCAGTCAACTTGTAAGCGCCGTTAGAAACCATGTTCTCTGGACGCGTCCACTGATCGCCATGGGCTTCAATAGTTGCTTTGTGTGTTGGGAAAACAGTCGCATGAGTTGTCATCGCCACAAAGTAAGGAAGAGCTTGGCTCAATGTTACTTTAAATGTGTGATCGTCAACAGCTTCGACACCAAGTTCAGATGGGTCTTTGTCGCCGGCCAAAACGTCAGCAACGTTGGCGATTGACATCAATTCCATGTACCAAGCATATGGTGAAGCGGTTGCTGGATCAGCAGCACGACGCCAAGCATAAGCAAAGTCAGCAGCGGTTACTGGATCACCATTTGACCACTTCGCATTGTCACGAAGTTTAAAGGTGTAAACTGTGTTGCCTTCTGAAGCTTCCCAGCTCTCAGCCACGCCTGGAATTGTGTTGCCGTCTGCGTCTTGGTTGGTCAAACCTTCAAACAAGTCACGCAAAATATCTGAACCAGAAACATCTTCGTTCAGCTGCGGATCAAGTGTTGGAATGCCATCAAGCAAACGGTATGTAAAAGTCTGATCCGCGGCCAGCTTTTCGCCGGTCATCGGATGCATTTTGTCTGCAAATGCAGTGCCGCCAGCCATGGCGACCATCAAGGTCGCTGCTGATGCAGCCTTAAAAATTGAGGTAAACTTCATAAACTACTCTCCCTAGTAGACGTTTCCTTCGACCACGACTGCCACTTTTTCGGACAGTCTTTAGGTCGTAACTACAGTTGGGCAAACGGGCCCAAATGCGAGGTTAGAACCTAGCGTTCAACCATCGCTTTTGGCAAGCACTGTTTGGTGCAACCCCCTCAAATTAGCCGCCAAAAACCAGGACTTTCAGAATGCTAAAAAAGCTCTTCACAAATTTTACCTAGATATTTCAGCAGATTAGGCCCTGCTTAGATTTGTGAATTTCCACTAAAAAAAATTGAAGAAAATCGTCAAATTTCACACGTTTGTCACAAAATTGCAGCCCAAATATCCTTTAAACTTGAATGCTATAGCTATATTTGTCTGACAATATATATGAATACCAATACGTGTACCCACGGGTTCCTAGTAAAACCGCAAATTGTAACAAAGGCACACTTAGCCAAATCGTATCTCTGCGAAGAGTTTTGGGGATTGAATGCCTAAATAATTAGCACGAAGTCCGGTTAGGTTCGCTCGACAATCGCAGCAACACCTTGCCCGCCAGCCGTACAAACGGAGATGAGCGCGCGTTGTTTTTGCGTGTCGTCAAGTAGCTTAGCTGTAAGGCCCAAAATACGCGCGCCTGTGGCGGCAAAGGGATGACCATAAGCAACACTGGATCCTTTGACATTCAGCTTTTTGGGATCGATCTTGCCAAGAACCTTTTCACGTCCCAAAACCTTGCGATTATAGGCACGGTCAGAAAATGACTTGATGGTGCAAAGAACTTGCGCCGCAAACGCTTCATGCAGTTCGAACAGATCAATGTCTGCGAAGTCCAAGTCTTCTTTGCGCAACATGTTGGAAACAGCAATCGTGGGGGCCATCAAAAGCCCATCGCCAGCCGCAAAATCATTGGCAGAAACAGCACCTGCACGCAAATAGCCCAGAATGGGAAGCCCACGTTCTTTTGCCCATTCTTCACTGGCGAGCAATACAGCAGCGGCACCATCCGTAAGCGGTGTCGAGTTCGCGGCCGTTAGTGTGCCGTGACCAGATTTACGGTCAAAGGAAGGCTTAAGCGAAGACATTTTTTCCATCGTTGAATCGGCGCGCACATTATTGTCGCGAACGATTCCCGCATGAGGAACAACCAGATCATCATGGAAACCTTCGTCATAGGCGCTGGCCGCATTCAAATGACTGCGTAATGCCAACTCATCTTGTGCTTCACGGGTAATACCCCATTCGCGTGCCATCAGTTCGCAATGTTGCCCCATGGACAGGCCAGTGCGTGGCTCAGAAGTGGAAGGTGCATTTGGCACAACTTCACCAAAACCAAACCCTTTGAACACGCCAAGCTTTTGGCCAAGCGTTTTAGCGCGGCTGAGTTTGATCATCCGTTTTGAAAATTTCGGCCCAAAAACAATTGGGCTGTCGCTAACGCTGTCCGAGCCACATGCAATACCGCTCTCAATTTCACCGCTGGCGATTTTGGCGCCAATGATCATCGCAGCTTGTAGCGATGTGCCACATGCAATTTGCACTGTCGTGCCCGGCGTTGTTGGCGCTAGCCCTGCGTTCAAAGAAGCTTCGCGCGCAATGTTAAAATCGCGAGAATGATTGAGCACCACGCCGCCCATGACTTCGTCAATATGCTGACCTTTAAGATCGAACTTATTCACCAAGCCTGACAAAACGCCAGACATCATGGAGAGGTTGGTTTCCCCCATATAACCGGAATAAGCGCGGCAAAATGGAATACGAGCACTGCCAACAATAGCAACACGTTTAACTGTTTTGTTCGCCATTTTATTCTCCTACGCTTTGCCGTCTTTGCGTGCCTGTATCGGCCCGCCAAGGAATGGAGCAAATCCCGTTCCAAAAATTACGCCGATATCCGCCAAATCTGCGTCGGCCACAATGCCTTCTTTTACGCAAATTTCGCATTCATCGACCAATGGCTTCACCAACTCGCGGCCAAGCGCTTCAAGATCAGCCACCTGCTCCGCGTCGCCCTTAACGGCCTTGCCATTTTCCCATTTGTAAAAACCTTGGCCCGTCTTACGGCCCAGATGACCACCAGCCACCAAGTCCGCAAAAATGCCACCATCTTTAACGTCTTGTCCAAGCTCTTCAGCAACAGACCGCCCGACATCAAGGCCAACCATATCCATCAATTCAATGGGGCCCATGGGCATGCCAAACGCCACCGCCGCTTTGTCGATCGTCACACGGTTTTCCCCGTTTTCAACCCGCATCACAGCTTGCAGCATGTAAGGCATCAACACGCGGTTGACGAGGAAACCAGGTGCGCTTTTCACAACAACCGGGCTCTTGCCAATCGCCGTTGCAAAGCTTGCCCCAATGCGCACAACTTGATCGCTATTATGCTTTTGCGCAATCACTTCAACCAACGGCAATTGTGCAACCGGATTGAAGAAGTGCAAGCCGATTAACCGCGATGGGTCTTTAAGAGCTGAGGCAATGTTCTCCAACGGAATGGACGACGTATTTGTCGCCAAAATCGCAGTTGGTTTCAGATTTGGTTCTAGCGAAGCAAATAGCTTCTGCTTGATTTCCAAATTCTCAATTATAGCTTCAATCACCACGTCAGCTCGACCAACCCCTTTTGCCTCAGGGTCTGGCGTAAGCCGCGCCATCGCAGCCGCCACCAAATCTGGCTTTCGAAGCCGTTTTTTAAACAGTGATTTCGCGCGTTTCAGGGCTGGCGCAATCCGTTCCATATCCAAATCTTGCAGCGTTACTTCCATGCCACGCAATGCGCACCACGCAGCAATATCGCCACCCATCACCCCAGCGCCAATAACATGAACGCGATTGAATTTTGGTTTTGGGCCTTTTTGCACACCTTGAGCTTTAAGCCCTTCGGAAAGGAAAAACACACGGCGCAAATTACGCGCTGTATCAGTCGCCATCAAGGGCGGAAAGTGTTCTAGCTCTGCGTTGATAAACGCTTTTGGATCGTCGCCATGTTTTTCATAAATATCGATCAATTTATGCGGCGCAGGATAGTGTTTTTTGTTGGCTTTTTTCGCCACTTGCTGTCGCATTTTATTGGCCGTAAAACCGCGAAGTGGTCCCATAGCCATGATACGCTTGGACAGGCCGGCAGGTTCGGCCTTGCGGCGCTGCATCACAGCTTTCCTCGCTTCCCAGCGCAATTGATCACGATGGCTCACCAGTTTGTCGACAAACCCTAATCCCTTTGCTGCACCAGCGCGATAAAACTTGCCCGTCAACATCGCGGTCATCGCGGCCACAGGCCCAGCCTGACGGATCGAACGCCCAGTGCCGCCAAAACCAGGGAAAATGCCAAGCTTCACTTCAGGGAAACCAATGCGGGTTTTATCGTCATTCACTGCAATCCGATAATGACAAGCGAGCGCAAGCTCGAACCCACCACCCAAACAAAATCCGTGAATGCCCGCGACAACCGGCACTTTGAGATTTTCAATACGGTTGAAAATAGCGTGCGCCTTTTTAAGCGCTTCGGGCAGAACAGACGGATCACTCATTCCATCGAATTCGCGCACGTCAGCGCCAGCGATAAAGCCGTTTTCTTTAGCGGAAAGCAACACAACACCAGCCAACTCATCGGATGCGACCAAATCCTCAAACCGCAAGGCGAGAGTTTCAAGCTCGGCCATGCACTGAGTACCCAGAACATTCACCGGTGACTTTGGCGTATCAATCGTCAGCCAGCCGATTTTTTCAAAATCTATTTCAAAGTGCCAATATTTGAGTTTGGGCATTTTGGGTTGTGCCATCTCTTCGCTCCCCACTTAAATCAATTCGTATTTGCCGTTTAGTCGACGTGACTATTCAGCCGCAATATGATCACCTTTTTGCGGCTTTCGGGCAATTTTTGCAAGTTCGTCCGGCGCAAAATCATCAACCCGGATTGCATTGTCCGTTGCTTCGTCAGCGGCACGCAACAGGCCTGCTTCGTTATGGCTGATGATGTTCTGATCCACCGCATCTTCAATCGCATCACGATCAAGACGGCGGTTAAGCATACCTTTTTTCAGCGCACGGATGAATTTCTTTTCAGCGTCAGCGGCTTCTTCAACTTTGATCAGCGCGTCTTCAAGCACACCGGTTCTGTCTTCCGGGTCGAAGCTAACATATAGATCTCGTGTCAACCGATCACGCTGGTCCGAATGCTTAAGAACAGCTTTGGCCAATTTGTAATTGACCCGATCCGGAGATGCTGTTGCATGTGCGCCAAACGGGAATACCAATCGACGCATAACAAAACGCATCAAACCATTTGGAAAGTTCGCAAAAACGTCCAAAAAGTTTTTTTCAATCGCCGCTTTTCGGTCTGCAACAATCGCCTCAACAATTGGCAAATCTTCGGCAATAGAGCCGTCATCTTCGTACCGTTTAAGCGTGGTAGACCACAAATAAAGGTCCGATAGGATATCCGCCATACGACCGGACAGCATTTGCTTGCGTTTAATATCGCCGCCGAGAACAACAACAGTCCAATCTCCCACCAGCGCGAAGCTTTGCGCATAGCGGTGAAGCTGTTGATAGTGCGTTTTCAATGGACCAGTGCTAGGTGATGAGGCAAATGCACCAAACGTGATATTATGGAAAAGTGACCCCGTAATATTGCGCAACATAAAGGCCGTGTGACCAGCAAACGCCTTATCAAACGCCTTCAAGCCCTCGCTTTTATTCTCATTCTGCGCTGCCGAAATCTCGCTATAAAGGAACGGATGCGCACGCAATGCGCCTTGAGCAAAGGTAATCAGCGTGCGGGTGAGAATGTTCGCGCCTTCAACAGTAATCGCCACTGGCACGGCTTGGTAGGCAGAAAACAAATAGTTGGACGGTCCGTCACAAACCGCGCGACCACCGTGAATATCCATCGCGTCGTCCAAACGGTCGCGCATGGCTTGGGTGGTGCGATATTTCAACAATGCTGAAATAACCGAAGGCTTTTGCCCCTCGTCCACCATCGCAGCGGTTGCGGCACGCGAGCCCTCAAACATATAGGCGTCTTTAACGATCCGCGATAAAGGCTCTGCGACCCCTTCCATCATCCCAACGGGTATGGAGAACTGACGGCGAATGCGCGCATAAGCACTTGTCACCCGCAAAGCTTGTTTAATCGAAACAGTGCCAATTGCAGGCAATGAAATGGCGCGACCAGTTGATAGACACTCCATCAACATCCGCCAACCTTGACCACAATAATCGGTTCCACCAATAATCCAATCAAGCGGAATAAATACGTCTTTACCGCTATTCGGCCCATTCATAAATGCTGAGCGGGATGGGTAATGACGACGGCCAATATTGACGCCTTCATGCTTGGTTGGAATAAGCGCCAATGTGATACCCACATCAGTGCCTTTGCCAAGCAAGTTTTCAGGATCATAAAGATTGAAAGCCAGCCCTAGAAGCGTAGCCACAGGACCAAGCGTGATGTAGCGCTTGTCCCAATTTAGCTTGACGCCCAGCACTTCTTTGCCTTCATGTTCACCGTAACAAACAACACCAGCATCGCGCATTCCTGCAGCGTCAGAACCAGCGTGAGGACCGGTTAGCGCAAAGCAAGGCACTTCTTTGCCAGTGGCAAGGCGTTCCAGATATTTGTCTTTTTGTGCATCGGTTCCGTATTTTTCCAGCAATTCGCCTGGCCCCAAGGAGTTTGGCACCATCACCGAAATACCCGCAGCAATAGAGCGACAAGCAACTTTAGAAACAATCATCGATTGCGCTTGAGCGGAAAAACCCAACCCGCCATGTTCTTTTGAAATAAGCATACCAAGGAAACGGTTTTCCTTGAGATATGTCCACACAGCATCCGGCATATCAGCACGATTGTGTCGCGTGTCCCAGTCATCGATCATGCCGCAAACTTCTTCAGCCGGGCCATCCATGAAGGCTTGCTCTTCTGCTGTCAGCACTGGCTTGCGGATGTCTAAAAGTTGAGACCAGTCTGGCTTGCCAGAGAACAATTGCGCGTCCCAGCCAACCGTACCTGCATCAAGCGCTTCTTGTTCTGTACTGGAAACCCGTGGGAGGATCTTTTTAACAGCGCCATAAATCGGTGCGGTCAGTACAAGACGCCTGATCAAGGGAACGGACAATAAAAGCATCAATATGCCTGGGATATAGACGAATAGGCCCAAACCGCTCGGATTAAAGCCACCGCCAACGATCACTTGCCAAATGGCTGCAAAGCCAATTGCAACAAGCCCCCAAACAACAAGCCGCGCTTCAATGAGCGCCAACGCGAAAAACGCCGCCAACCCAGCCAACATCAGAATAAACGCCATGAAATCCTCCAGCAATCAAAATCCATGTGCTGCACAGCACTGCCAAGCACGCAAAAGTCCAATACGAACACAATGTCACAGATATACGTTAACGTCAACGTGATTACTTTATAGGCAACTATTCGTATTACGTAGATTTTTTAATGATTTAGCGTTTTGGCAAACAGCCATGCCGTGAAAAACGTAAACGTGCGTCGATCAATTGACGTTAACGTCAGTTGATGTAATACTTCAACATAATTGGGCAGGGAGAGAAAATTATGGCAACGGGATCAGCAAACCACCAACTATACCAACCTTGGTTGAACAGTTACCCTGATGGGATCGACTATTACGCACCAATTGACACGACACCTGTCACGGAGCGCATCACAAAATCCGTCGCTGAAAATGCCAGCATTGTTGCACTCGACTTTTTAGGCCGAGAAACAACATACGCAGAACTGGGCATCGCGATTGATCAAATGGCGGGTGCGTTGCAAAAGGAAATGGGCATCAAAAAGGGTGACCGCGTGGCGCTTTTAATGCCGAACACGCACTTCTTTCCCATTGCCTATTATGCGGCGCTGAAAATTGGCGCGACGATTGTAAACTGCAATCCGCTCTACACTGTTTCAGAACTGACCCATATTCTAAAGAGTTCAAATTCAAAAATTATTGTCACGCTAGACTTGGACCTAACGTTTAAAAAGGCAGAGGCGCTAGCGCAAAAAGGCCTATGTGAAAAACTTGTCGTTGCGCATTTTCCCAACGCATTGCCGACCCTTAAGAAGGTGCTCTATAAGCTTTTAAAGAGCAAAGACCTTTCAAAGATCAACCAATCCTCTCAAGCCGAAAAAGTAGTTCACTGGGACGATCTGGAAAATTCGGGCGCCATTGCTGACCCCGTTAAAATAGAACCTCGAGATATGGCTGTATTACAGTTTACGGGCGGCACAACAGGCATTCCAAAGGCAGCTGTACTCACCCATGAAAATATAGCCGCAAATCTGAGCCAGATCGACTTATGGGGTTTAGATCTATTCCGCCCACCTGCCGGATTGATCGCCGTTCTGCCATTTTTCCACATTTTTGCGATGACTGTTTGCATGAACACGCCGCTCGTCAGCGGTGTGAAAGTGGTGATGCTGCCCCGGTATGAGAAGATCCCCCTTCTCAAAATGATCAATCGAACGAAGCCCAGCATATTCCCCGCCGTCCCCACGCTTTCCCACGCCCTTGCAACAGCACCGGAGTTGGACAAATACGATATCTCTAGCCTTAAGGTTGGCATTTCAGGTGGCGCAGCGCTGCCAAATGACACCAAGGTCGCATTTGCAAAGGCAACTGGCGGCCTCATCGCAGAAGGCTATGGCTTAACCGAAACCGCACCGGTTCTATGTTGCTCGCCGCTTTATGGGGCTGGCAAAGACAATTCCATTGGCCAACCCCTGCCCGGCACTGACATTCAATTTGTCGACATAGATGACCCAACCCGATTTGTCGCACCAGGCGAGCGCGGTGAATTGGTCGCCAAGGGGCCACAGGTCATGCCCGGATATTTGGACAATCCTGAAGCCAATGAAAATTCATTCGTAAACGGATATTTTCGCACCGGCGACGTTGGCTATATCGACGAAGACGGCTTTATCTTCATCGTCGACCGCATCAAAGATACCATTATTTGTTCTGGATATAATGTGTATCCAAGAGCGATTGAGGACGCGTTGTACAAGAACGAAAAAGTCGACGAGTGCAATGTAATCGGTGTGCCTGATGAATATCGCGGCGAAGCGCCAGTTGCTTTTGTTAAACTGAAAACCGGGGTAACCGCCACGCAAGATGAACTGATGGAATTCATCAAAACTGACATTTCAAAAATTGAAATGCCGCGAGAAATCATTTTTAAGGACGAATTGCCAAAAACACTTATTGGCAAACTGTCTAAGAAGGAACTTCGTGAAGAGTACAAGAGCAGTGAATAAAATATTGGCCAAACCTGTCGACAAAAAGCACGACTTGTTTTCGATTGCCGAACTTGCGGGGGAGTTTAACATCTCAACCCGCACCATTCGGTTTTATGAATCTAAAGGCCTGATTGTCCCGGACCGAGTTGGCACCACACGCGTATTTCGACGGCGCGACCGGACACGACTTCTGCTCATCTTACGCGGCAAACGTTTGGGTTTCACACTGAAGGAAATCTCGGAATATTTGGAACTGTATGACGCAGACCAGACCCAAGCGACGCAAACCCAACACTTGCTCGAGCGGGTAAATTCGCGCCTAGACATGTTAAATGCGCAAAAAGCAGACTTAGAAATCGCCATTCAAGAATTAGAGTCGATGCAAAAATACGCACTCGACCAACTTGAAACACAAACGGTTTAAACCTCGAGCGCATCGGCAAACGAAACAGGTTTGTGATCGAAAATATCCATGATTTCGACGCCCTTAAAAACATCCCGGCGAATTGAGTATCGCCGGTATGGCACCATACCAGTACGCGCCTTATGTTGGTGGTCCGCCTGCTCATTTCTCCGACGATCAGGACCAAAATATTGCTCAGTCTCATAATAATTATGCACGTTGTTGAGTTGACGTTTTATCCGTGATCGTAACGTGTCCAGCGTACAGGGAGATTGCACGATATCATCAAAGCCGACCGATAAATATTGGCCCAGTTCCTGTTGAGAGATTTCTCTAGCCATGAGAAAGAGCGGCGAAAATCGAATTTCATCGCCATATACTCGAACAGCTTGCGTTGCGGCCCGAAGCTGGTCCATCCGCCCCATCTGCGAGAAAAAACAAAAATTGATCCGGTGCTTAGATATCGTGCGCTCCAACGCCTCGAAATCACCGACACAATGCGTTTTTAAAAACCCAACGGTCTTCAGGTTGGAACAAAATGCTTCTGACCAACTACCATCATCTGAAAATACAAGGGCACTACAACGATTCAACATGTTCAAATACTTAAATGTTACAAATATCTAATTAGAAATACACATGGACTTTGTGCAAATGGTCAATTTCCTAAGTGTATTTCCTAAACCATTTATTATTGTTTCGACCTCGCAAACGTTCTGCACAGTAAGTACACCCCACAGACAAAATTTGACTCTTTTTGCAATTTGGGTCAAAAGGTCATAACACTATTCCGTCAAGAAAGACCTTAAATTGAACGACAAGGACAAACTGCGCGAAACCCGCATACTTGAGGCAACGGCTGCGTTAATTTCTAAGTTTGGGTACAACAAGACAACTGTTGCCGACATCGCCTCAGCAGCAGGTATTTCAAAAGGCGCTATTTACCTGCACTTCAAATCCAAGGAAGAAGTGCTCGAGGCGTTGTTGATTGAAACGGTTTACAAATACTCAATTGCTTGGTTTGAAGCGGTAGAAGCTGACCCGGAAGGCGGGCGCATCGCCAACATGTATATCAATATGCTCAAGGCCTTTGACACCAACCCCTTTATGTCGGTGATCATGCGCAAAGATCCGACAATTTTGGGCAACTATATCAAGCAGCCTGGCAATTTTTTTGAACGCCAACAGCATTCTGGCATGCGCCATGATTTCATCTCCATGATGCAAGCAGCAGGCGCTGTGCGAAAAGAACTCGACCCTGCTGTCACCGCTCATTTGATGGATATTTTTAGCTATGGTCTGGTGGTGATTTCAGAGTTCAAAAAACCAGATGATATTCCAGAAACGGACGCCGTTATCAAAGGGATCGCTGACATGATGGACCGCGCACTAACGCCTGACGAAGGTGCCAACAGCGATGCAGGCAAACAGGTCCTGCGTCAGCTCTTTCAAGCTGGCATTGCAGAATTTGATAAATCAAAAAACCAAAATTGAGAACATTATGATCTCTGCTCAGAACTTAAAATTCGCCTATCCAAATGCAACGGCTGACACGTTGAATGGCATCGACTTTGATATTGCGGAAAAGGAAATATTCGGATTTCTTGGCCCGTCAGGTTCCGGCAAATCCACCACCCAAAAAATCTTAATCGGTCTTTTGAAAGACTATCGTGGTGAAATTTCCATTTTGGGCAAAGACTTAAAAAGCTGGGGTAACGAACTTTACGAGCATATTGGTGTCTCATTTGAATTGCCCAACCACTATCTCAAATTAACAGCCCGCGAGAACTTGCAACATTTTGCAGGCTTCTATCAGGGCCCCACATTGACCCCAGACGAAGTGCTGGAAATGGTCGATTTGCACATGGACGCCGACAAAAAAGTATCCGATTTCTCAAAAGGCATGAAAATCCGCCTTAACGTCGCACGTAGCCTGCTGCACAAACCAAAAATCCTGTTTTTAGACGAGCCTACAAGTGGGCTGGACCCCGTCAACGGAAAACGGATTAAAGACCTAATCTTGGGGTTGCGGGACGCCGGAACCACAGTTTTTGTGACCACTCACAATATGAATTTGGCAGACGAGTTGTGTGACCGCGTTGCTTTTGTAACCGCAGGCAATATTTCAGTGATCGACGCCCCGGACGCGTTAAAAAAACAATATGGACAGCGCAAAGTTCGCCTAGATGTTTCGAACCAACATGGCGATCTCACCAGCACACATTTCGAACTTGATGGACTGCAAACAAACGCCCAGTTTCACGAGGCCGTTAAAGCGGCCCACCGTATTGAGCGCATTCACAGCCAAGAAACCACACTTGATAATATCTTCATTCAGGTGACGGGACGGGAGCTGACAGCATGAGACGCCTCGTTCAAGCGATCAAAACTGACTTAATCGTGCAATATCGAAACAATCTCTATCATGTCGGCATTGTCATTTCGCTTTTGATCGCCCTTGCCCTGTCTCAGCTTGCGAGCCCTAATCAATTGGTCAACGTCATTCCAGCGGCGATACTGCTCATCATTGGTGGCACAACCATGCTCTATGTTGCGGGTATGGTGATCTTTGAAAAAGACGAAGGCACGATGGCTGCCACTATTGTTTCACCCCTAACCGATGCCGAATATCTAGCGTCCAAAATTGTTTCGCTTGTTTTGCTCGCAACATTTGAATCCCTGATTTCGATTTATGGCGCAATCGCCATACATTTATTTGGCGGGGACGCAGTTTGGCCTAATCCAATATGGCTTGTTTTGGGCATCCTATCGGTCTCTATCTTGTTTACGCTTGTGGGCATTGCCATTGTGGTCCGCTATCAACGCATCACCGATTTTTTGATCCCGATGTCCGGCGTCGCAATTTTGATGCAGCTGCCTTTCATGTATTTTTGGGGAATATTTAAACATCCAAGTCTGCTGGCTATTCCAACATCAGCACCCACTATGATTATGGAAGGCGCATTTCGCCCGCTTGAACAGTGGGAAGCACTTTACGCCATCGCTTACGCGGCCGCAGCAATCCTTGTTTTTGCCTATTGGGCAAAATCCGCGTTCCACACGCATATCACAATGAAGATGGGATAGATCGATGAACATTATTCCCTTAGCGCAAAAAATTGGCCGCAATGATTTTCGCCTGATTGGACGGGATCGATTTTTGTTGATGATGTGCGGCTTTGTGATCTTCATCGCGTTGTTTTTACGCCTCGCAGCGCCAGCGCTTAACGCCTACCTGAGTGAGAACAACATCATGCCGGGCAGCTTTTATCCGGAGGCACTTAGTCATTTTTACCCGATGATGGTTGGATTTTTGGTGATTTTTCAGGGCGCATTGCTCTCCGGTGCAATTTATGGGTTTTTATTGCTCGATGAAAAAGAAGACAACACCCTAGCCGCGATGCGCGTAACACCCGTTTCTGCGGCGAAGTTTATCAGCGTACGCATGTATATTCCTGCCGTCCTTTCTGGAATTGTAGTGTTCTCACAGCTCCAGTTTATCGGCCTTGCGCAGGTTCCAATTCACATCGGCTTAGCGTTGGCCATCGGCGCATCGCTAACCGGACCTATCGCGACATTGACCTATGCCAATTTTGCTGAAAACAAACTTCAAGGCTTCGCAATCGCCAAATTTGTGAGCATTGCAGGCTGGATCATCTTGATCGGGTGGTTCGTCCCGGAGCCGATGCAATGGGCTTTCGGTCTATTCCCACCATTTTTGATTGCAAAAGCCTATTGGATGGCCCTTGCTATGAATGGCAACTGGGTTTGGCCGTTGCTAGCGGGCATCTTGGGCCAATTGGCACTGATTTGGCTGATGGTGAACAGGTTTCACAAACAATTGGCGCAAAGTTAAACCGGCAACTTTAAACAAGAAAGCGCGCTGGCTCACTCGACTCGGCGCATCATAAAACGAGAATTCATATTAGGGGGTGGATGGTGGGCGTAACTGGGATTGAACCAGTGACCCCTACAATGTCAATGTAGTGCTCTCCCGCTGAGCTATACGCCCATCCGTGCAATCAAATTGCTGGGCTGATAGACCATAAAATCAACAGTTGGGTCAATAGCAATTCAAACAAAAATCCAATTCATCGCAATACAACTTCTATCCTAGACATTATGCCGCTCGATTTGCATACTCATTTGAACAGGCGACCAAATTGAGGGCCAACATGCCGCAAAATCCGACCGAACTCGCAAGGTCAATGATGCAGCTTCAACGCAACAGGGTTGCGTGGCCAACATTGGCGGCGTCTTTTGGGTTGTTAGCGCTTTTTGCTTTCGCCACAATTGGTCATCAAAGCGGGCTGATTTCCCTTTGGGTTGCCACGCCTTTGGCATTTATTGCGATCCACTTGAGTTTTGCCGTCGCTCATGAAGCCACCCATAAGACCATCATGAACAATGCGCGGTTTGCGTGGGTCGACCGTTTATTGGGAACGGCCCACGCTTGGCTTTTGCTCTATGATTTCCCGACATTCAAATTCCTCCATCTGCGCCATCACGCCAATACCAACGATCCCGAACTGGACCCTGATTTTTGGCTGCAACACGTCTCCATTCCGGTTGGACTGGTTTTGGGTCTATTTGTGCCCTTGCACTATTTACGCATGTTCATCATTGCGGTTCAAAACAAAGCTGTGTCCGCTCAAATGGCCATTTTCAGCTTCTTGCGGATCGCTGTATTGGTCGCCCTGTTGCTCACATTGCTATTTATCGCGCCAGTGGAAACTTTCTTTTTGTGGCTAGCTCCCGCATCAATCGCGTCTTCAATTATCGCGGTGTCTCACCGAATGCTACACACCATTGAGGAAACGCCAGACCGAAAGAGAACAACAATTATCGTGCGGGGACAGGGCGTTTGGGAATGGATCGTTAGCCCATTTTTTTGGCTCAATAACCATCACTTTTTGCACCATGAATACCCAAAATTGCCATGTTATACCCATGAGAACCTTTTCGCCCAATCCAAACAAAGCTTGAAGAAAAGTGGCGTGCAGGTGCGAACGATCGGCGATAAATCGACCGAGATGGTTGACTGATGGATCAACGTTTAATCCAAACGAATGCTGAATTGGCATGGGCAGACACCCATTCACCCTTGCCCAAGCACTCGGTTTATCGATCAAAAGAAGGGCGCGCTGAGTTTCAGGCCCTTTACGACGACACCTTAAGAAGGTCGCCATACCCGATACAGACGAAAATGGTCTCCACAAGCTTTGGTGCCTCTCACGTTTCCATGATGGGAAATTCGAATGGCGCACCAATCCTCATCCTGCCGGGCATGTCTACGGCGGGGCCGCTTATGCTTGAGTTTTTTGCTTATCTCGCAAAGGACCATTGGCTAATCGCACCTGACCTTATCGGGCAACCTGGACGTTCTGCGGACGTGCCGTTTTCGCCCAAACATAATGCTTATGGCATTTGGCTTAGCGAACTGCTGGATGGGCTTGCGATTGAAAAAATCAATATTGCTGGCGCAAGCTTTGGCGGCTCCATTGGCCTAGAATTGTTAAAATTAATGCCTGGTCGGGTGAACAAACATGCGCTGATTGTTACCGCAGGGTTGACCCCCAAAGTGCCTTACTTCAAAATTTACGCCAAACTATTATTCACTTGGCTTGCCTATCGGTTTGTGCCCAAAAAATCGCTATTGCCGAAAATCGCGCGTCCGCTTTCGCGACACCTAACGCCGGAAAATCTAGAATATCTGGACATCGTCATTCGCCAAACCGCATTTTGGCGACATCGACCAGCAGGACCGTTTTTCAAAGAGGATATGCCTAAAATGATGGAGCCGGTGTTCATCATCTTCGGCAAAAACGACATTCTATTTCCTTACGCTAAAACGCGAAAGCACGCCCATTCGGTGTTAAATATCGGGCAGGAGTTTATTCTGACCCAAAGTGCGCACATGCCAGGAGAAAAAGAAATGGCCCCGATCCACAAGGAAATCGAGGCCTACTTCAAATCTTAAATCTAAATGAGTTTATGCCGCGAGCAAACGCTCAACTTCGTCCACGAGGTCTTTCAAGTGGAACGGCTTTGAAAGCACAGAAGCATCTTTGGGCGCTTCGCTATCTGGATTAAGCGCCACAGCAGCAAATCCGGTGATGAACATGACTTTTAAGTCTGGGTCCAATTCGGTGGCGCGGCGGGCAAGTTCAATGCCATCCATTTCCGGCATTACAATATCAGAAAGCAAAAGCGTAAATGGTTCTTCACGCAACCGCTCATATGCAGAACGGCCATTGTCAAATGCCACCACATCGTAACCCGCATTGCCCAACGCACGCGTCAAGAATTTGCGCATATCGTTATCATCTTCAGCCAACAAGATCCGACGCATTAAATTAGCCCCTCAAAAAGCGATCATCTGATTCGGATTTTGCATCGCCCAGCACTTAAACTCAAGTCAACATTGTCACTATTTATATGAACCAATCAAATCCGCTTGTTCCTGTGGACTTAAAGTCATTTATTCGACACAATATGCGTATTAAAAAATCAGCAAAATCCACGGAGATACTGTTGAAATCTGATTATTTTGACCGCCCTGCGTTTGAAACAATAAGACCACGCACCCAGCGTGCGCCTTTTGTCTTCAATTCCCCCCATTCCGGTCGCGATTATCCCGGTCGGTTCATTGAGCAAACGCGCTTGGACCAACTCAGCATTCGCCAGTCAGAAGATGCATTTGTCGATGAATTGTTTGGCCGTGCGCCAAATTTTGGCGCACCGATGTTACGCGCGCATTTCCCCCGCGCCTATTTGGACGTCAATCGAGAACCTTATGAACTCGACCAATCTATGTTCAGCGATCCCCTGCCCGACAATTTCAACACAAAGTCTCCCCGCGTTGCTGCCGGACTTGGCACAATTGCAAAAATCGTCGCGGAAAAGAAATCAATATACCGCACCAAACTATCGTTGGCTGATGCAACAATGCGGATTGAGGGCATTTACAAGCCTTATCATTTCGCCCTGCAAAATCTGTTGAGCGAAACTTTAGCCAACTTTGGCATTGCTGTGCTGATTGATTGCCATTCGATGCCCAATCTGGACAAACGGGGCAATGCCAGCGCGCCGGACATTGTTCTGGGAGATCGGTTTGGCTCAACATGTCATCCGATGATCGCGGACCTAACCGACACATTATTCACAACAGCAGGCCTTAAGGTTGCGCGAAACCGCCCTTACGCAGGTGGCTTCACCACAAAGACCTACGGCCAGCCGGGCAACAACGTACACGCTTTACAGATCGAAATTGGTCGCCATCTTTATATGAACGAGACCACATTGGAAAAAAACGCCAATTTTGTTCATATGCAGCAGCTCACCGAACAATTGATTTCACTGCTCATCCGGTTGGACCTGCGTCAACTCATTGACTTACAACTCGCAGCGGAATAGCTCATCAATCAAACTTGTGCGTCTGATTTTGCCCAAAAAGGGGGCCGCTCGAAGCGGCCCTAAGTCAAGGGAGGAAACGTTAGCAGCTCCAAGCAATGTGCTGAGCCGCCACGGCATCATGCATCTACTGGGGTGAACTGATTTGCCCCGAAATGCAAGCCATGTACCAGCAACAAAGGGCGCTAACCAGCTAGCTGTTGCCTAAATGACCGTATTTACATCTTAAGATAAAAGTGTAAATTTTTTCTAAACCTATCATTTTCCATAATA
The DNA here is from genome assembly GCF_051251695.1 of Maritalea sp. Lineage (NCBI taxonomy): Bacteria > Pseudomonadati > Pseudomonadota > Alphaproteobacteria > Hyphomicrobiales > Devosiaceae > Maritalea > Maritalea sp. The sequence continues at coordinate 94,284 of NZ_JBPOEU010000007.1, forward strand.
AAACCAGCAAGTTGAAAAGTGAACGCAAATATCATGGGCGCAAAAAACCAACCAAACTTGGATTTTGAAGAAATTCACAGAATTCTACAGCTTGCAGGGCAAGAAGCACAAAAAATTACACTTAAATACTTCCGAAAAACCCTGAATATTGACAATAAACTGCGACAAGGGTTCGACCCCGTTACCGCTGCAGACAGAGAAGCCGAATTGGCAATCCGTGCGGTCATCACACAGCATTTTCCAGACCACAGCATATGCGGCGAAGAATGGGACAACAAAGAAACCAACAGCCCCTACCAGTGGGTAATCGACCCAATTGATGGCACCCGCGCCTTTATATCCGGCTTACCAGTGTGGGGCACGCTCATTGCACTTACGTTTGAAGGCAAAGCTGTTGCTGGCCTGATGAGCCAGCCTCATATCGGGGAAGATTTCATCGGTCTGCCAGGCAAAGCAATCCTTACGCACAACAACGTAGAAACTAAACTTTTAACGAGCAAAGTTGAAACGCTTGAGCAGGCTACAATGTTCACCACCTCTCCACGTATATTTCTACACGATAAATCACTTGCAGCTTATAATGAGCTAGAAGCCAGCGTCAAACTGGCACGCTATGGGCTAGATTGTTACGCCTACGCCATGTTGGCTGCAGGGCACGCAGAACTGGTGGTTGAGGAAGGGCTTAAGAACGTAGATATCGCAGCGCTGATCCCGATCATTGAACAAGCTGGCGGCATTGTTTCAACTTGGTCAGGCAAAAATGCAGCTGAAGGCGGTCAGGTCATCGCCGCTGCAAACCCCAAAATTCATGCACTAGCACTTGAATATTTAGCTCCAGTCGCAACGGACTAAGAGCTGCCGGCAAAGCGGAACTAACTCCCCTTCGTGTGCTCTGTAATAAACGCATCAAACGCGGCCAGTGCTTGGGCGCGGATACCATCTGTTTCCATAAAAATCTCGTGGCGCGAATTGGGCAGCACTGCATGACGCCCTATGCGCATACTCATGCCCAATTGCTCGATGGCGGGCGTTGACACGACAGTGTCCGACGCCGCTGCAAGCACCAATACCGGAATACGAACGCTGGATGGAAACTCAGAACTGTTGGCTTTGATCATCGCCTTGAATGACGCGGCGCCCCAACTCACTGTTGGCGCACCGATCTCCAAATCAGGTCGATGATCAAGTGTTTTCACCATTCGCATATACCGACCATGGTCGGACGTTATATCGTTGCCGGGAAATGTCGCTTCGCTGGGGCGTTTAAATTCCCAAGGTTTGAGCGGCAACTGTCCCGCCCCTAAAAACTTGCCGACACTTAACATCGTAGCTGTTGTTGAAAGGCTAAAGCCAGTTTCAACCGCCACCATTGGTGCGGTTAAAAACACCCGATCAAACATCAACTGATCGCGCGTGGTTGCCATGAGGGAAACAAGCCCGCCCATGGAGTGCCCTACTAGATAATATGGCGGGGGGCAGTCCGGCAGCAAAATATCCACATGAAAGCTGGTCAAGTCCGTCAAATAGTCGCGAAAATCTTCAACATATCCGAGTTTCGGATTGGCAATGAGACGCGCCGAACCACCCTGACCACGCCAATCAAATGTCGCCACGTTAAAGCCACGGCTTTGAAAATCCGCAATGGTCTCGAAATATTTTTCAATATATTCAGTGCGCCCCTGCACCAAACAAATGGTGCCTTTGGGCTTATTGCTGGTTGAGGCAAACAATGCATACCGCAATTGAATGCCGTCCTGGGTTTTAAAAAAACCTGCCCGCGCGCCGTCAGGAACTGGATTTGACGGAGTATTGGCTAACTGTGGACCATCCACTTTAACAACTGACGACATACTGCCTCACACTAAATCTATTGAGCGATCAATTCGCTTCTCATTTAGTAGTTCAACCGCAACAAAAAAACCAGCAATCCAAAAATGAATTGCTGGTTCTTTAATTGGGACACCATGCGGGGGGCGGATGATGGCGTCCCATTTCAGATAAGTTTTGTGGCACACTGTGAAGTGATCAGACTTTTTGGCGCCACAATCAAATACCTATCAAAGGTGAACTGAACGATTTCCGAAATAGTCATTCATATTCCGTTCAGGCAGGAAAATTACTGAAATCGTTGGCTGTATTTTTTTAGATGGACAGAACTTTTTTTAAACGAACAGGTCTTGAAACCTAAAATTTATGCACAACATTACAATCGTTGGTTGCCACTGATGGGATCAACTTGGAGCGCCGCCGCTAATATGCGGGTCGTGCCAACAACAACAAAACTGCATGTTGCTCATAGGAGAATATGTTATGCAAAATTTAGACCTATCCCCATTTTACCGCTCAACAGTGGGCTTTGATCGCTTTTTCTCACTTCTTGACGATCACTCCCCACAAGAAGCGAACGCATTTCCCCCTTACAATATCGAACGCACTGGCGACGATACCTATCGCATCACGATGGCCGTTGCAGGCTTCTCGTCCGATGACATCGTGATCGAAACAAAAGAAAACTCGATCAGCGTCAAAGGCGGCAAATCAACTTCTGGCACAGAGCAAAAACGTGAATTCCTCCATCGCGGGATTGCAGAGCGCTCATTTGAACGCCGCTTCCAGCTCGCCGATCACGTTGAAGTACGCGGCGCTGATCTAGAAAATGGCCTGTTGCACATTGATTTGACGCGAGAACTGCCCGAAAGCAAACGGCCACGCAAGATTGCGATTGGATCAACTTCATCAAATGAAACAAAGACTATTGAAAACGAAGCAAAGAACTAAATTGTAACTATACCTAATGCTTCAATAGTTCGATAAATTATACATATGGCAGGCGCAGTTATTTAACAATTACTGCGCCTGCTTTGGCATTTACATTCCAACTATTCTCTTGCCCTGCGACAAAAAAACTTACCTCTCACATCTTGCCCAGACGGATTTTTTCTGGCAATCTGCATCACAAAATAGGACAGCAATATTGTCCATTAAAAAACACCGCACTGTCTTTATCCCATAAAAATTATTGGATATGGACAGTTGAACGCGTGTCATACGCCATTGGTAAGGCGCTAGGGGAGAGCTTGGAAAACCAAGTTCTCAAGCTGAACGGCAACATATCAAATTGCCCGTTCTTTTGAAAATTGTTTGCGCAACGTCGCAACGAGCCGCTCGTGGTATTCCAACGAGCGACCCGAGCAGATGACCTGACCCAAAATTTAGTCCGTGCTGGACTAATGGGCGAAACTTATGGAGGGGCTTATGGCCAACAGTATCGACACCTTGATGGAGAGCGCATCAACAAGCGCGACCTTCGCGTATAATGGTCGTCCCGCCAAGCAGGGCCTTTATGATCCAGCGAACGAACATGACGCGTGCGGTCTAGGCTTCATTGCAAATATCGACAATACGAAAACCCACGATATTGTTCAAAACGGCTTAGACATTTTGATCAACTTAACGCACCGTGGTGCGGTAGGTGCCGACCCATTGATGGGTGACGGCGCAGGCATGTTGGTTCAGATGCCCCATGCATTTTTTGCAAAATCGTTGGATTTTGAACTACCCGCCCCCGGTGAATATGCGGTTGCCATGTTGTTTTACCCCAACAACCAAGACCTAAAAGTTCAGTGCGCCGCTAAACTTGCCGAATGCGCAGAAGGCGAAGGCCTTGAAATTCTTGGTACGCGCGAAGTCCCCACTGACAATTCAGGCCTTTCAGCAGGCGTAATCGGCACCCAACCCATTATCGAACAAGTGTTTTTCGCACGCCCCGAAGGCATGGACACCGACACGTTTGAAACAAAATTGCTCATCACCCGCAAAGTGATTTCAAACACTATTTACGCCGCTTTACCTGCTTCTAACAGCGACAACGGATTTTACGTTGTTTCCATGTCCGCCAGAACGCTGGTTTATAAAGGCATGTTCCTCGCCAATCAATTGGGCCCGTTTTACCCCGATTTAGGCGACAAAGACTTCACGTCCGCATTGGCGCTTGTTCACCAACGCTTTTCAACCAACACGTTCCCGTCTTGGAAATTGGCTCACCCCTATCGCTTTGTCGCTCATAATGGCGAAATCAACACGATCCGGGGAAATGTGAACTGGATGGCCGCGCGCCAAGCATCCGTTTCTTCTGACCGGTTCGGTGATGACATTTCCAAAATTTGGCCCATTTCATATGAGGGGCAATCGGACACGGCCTGTTTTGACAATGCGCTCGAATTCCTTGTGCGTGGCGGCTATGACCTACCCCATGCAGCGATGATGATGGTGCCCCAAGCATGGGCCGGCAATCCGTTAATGAATGAAGAGCGCAAAGCGTTTTATGAATATCACGCAGCGATCATGGAGCCATGGGATGGCCCTGCCGCACTGACCATGACAGATGGTCGTCGTATCGCAGCGACACTAGACCGCAACGGCCTGCGCCCTGCCCGTTATTGCGTCACCAAATCGGGTCAAATCATTTTGGCGTCTGAAGCTGGCGTTTTGGACATCCCCGAAGATCAAATCGTTGAAAAATGGCGTTTACAGCCGGGCAAAATGCTACTGGTTGACCTGGAAGCTGGAAAAATCATTTCCGACGATGAGATCAAAACCAAACTCGCGCAGAAAAACCCCTATCAAAAATGGTTGGGCCGCACACAAATCGTACTAGAAGACGTGCCAGCGGTTGATCGTCACCCGCTAAAATCATCTGAAAGTCTTTTGGATCGCCAACAGGCGTTCGGTTACACAACTGAAGACATCAAGTTTTTGATGACGCCGATGGCAACCACGGGCCAAGAAGCAGTTGGTTCCATGGGCACAGATACACCAATTTCGGCGCTCAGCGATAAATCCAAATTGCTCTATAGCTATTTCAAGCAAAACTTCGCGCAAGTGACCAACCCGCCGATCGATCCGATCCGTGAGGAAAGTGTCATGAGCTTGATTTCCTTTATCGGACCACGGCCAAACTTGTTTGACCTTGAAGGCTTGTCGAACCAGAAACGCCTTGAAGTGCGCCAGCCGATTTTGACCAATGAAGATTTGGAAAAAATCCGCACCATCGGCAATATTGGCGATAACCAGTTCCTCACCGAAACCATTGACGTTACATATGCGGCTGAAAAAGGCGCTGATTGGATGGAAGTGGCTTTGGAAGCGATCTGCGACCGCGCAGAAAGTGCTGTGCTCTTGGGCACAAACATTATCGTGCTTTCTGATCGCCTGCTCAGCAATGACCGAATTGCGATACCAGCGCTTCTGGCGACAGCTGCCGTTCACCATCACCTGATCCGCAAAGGCTTGCGCACATCATGTGGCCTTGTGGTTGAAACGGGCGAAGCCCGCGAAGTCCATCACTTTGCTGTTTTGGCAGGGTATGGCGCAGAAGCGATTAACCCGTATTTGGCATTTGAAACCATCGCGGCGTTACAAGCCGAAGGCCAGTTCCCACCCGAAGTTGATGAACAAGAATGTGTTGATCGCTACATCAAATCAATTGGCAAAGGCTTGTTAAAAGTCATGTCCAAGATGGGCATTTCAACCTTCCAGTCCTATTGCGGGGCACAAATTTTTGATGCCGTTGGCCTTTCTACTCAGTTTGTTGAACAGTTCTTCTTTGGCACAGGCACTTCAATTGAAGGCGTTGGCCTTACCGAAGTTGCGCGCGAAACAGTGGACCGTCACGACCTCGCGTTTGGCGACGATGCTACATTGACCAACTCACTGGATGTCGGTGGCGAATATCAATATCGCGTACGTGGGGAAGCCCATGCGTGGTCACCAAACGCGATTGCCGATTTGCAACACGCGGTGCGCACAGCAGAACAGTCTCCGGCTTCTGCGCAGCAAAAATATGATACGTTCGCCAAAGCGATCAATGATGCTTCTGAAAAACTATTGAACATCCGTTCGCTGTTCGAAATCAAACCGCTTGGCGACCCAATTGACATTTCAAAGGTTGAACCGGCCACTGATATCGTTCGCCGTTTTGCAACCGGCGCGATGTCTTACGGCTCCATCAGCCGAGAAGCGCACACGTCCCTTGCGGTGGCCATGAACCAAATTGGCGGCAAGTCAAACACAGGTGAAGGCGGCGAAGAACCAGATCGGTATAACCCACTGCCTGACGGCTCGCGCAATCCTGAACGCTCGGCCATCAAGCAAGTCGCGTCTGGCCGCTTTGGTGTAACAACCGACTATTTGGTCAATGCGGATATGATCCAAATTAAAGTCGCCCAGGGTGCAAAACCCGGCGAGGGCGGACAATTGCCCGGCCACAAAGTGGACGCAGTGATTGCCCAAACCCGTCACTCCACGCCCGGCGTTGGCTTGATTTCACCGCCACCGCACCACGACATTTATTCAATCGAAGATTTGGCTCAGCTGATTTACGATCTGAAAAACGTCAATGAGAAAGCCGACATTTCAGTAAAACTCGTTTCTGAATTGGGTGTTGGCACTGTTGCTGCCGGTGTGGCCAAAGCACATGCGGACCATATCACGATTTCAGGCTTTGATGGCGGCACAGGCGCGTCGCCTCTTACATCGCTAAAACATGCAGGATCTCCGTGGGAAATCGGCCTTGCTGAAACCCATCAAACCCTTGTTCTAAACCGCTTGCGCTCTCGTGTAGCGTTACAAGTTGATGGTGGTTTCAAAACGGGCCGTGACGTTCTTGTTGGCGCACTGTTGGGTGCGGACGAGTTCGCTTTTGCCACAGCGCCCCTCATCGCTGCGGGTTGCTTGATGATGCGCAAATGTCATCTGAACACTTGCCCTGTCGGGATCGCCACACAAGACCCTGTATTGCGCAAACGCTTTAAAGGCACGCCCGAGCATGTGATCAACTATTTCTTCTATGTCGCTGAAGAACTTCGCCAACTGATGGCAGAAATGGGCGCACAAACCATCAATGAGCTTGTGGGGCGTTCTGATCTTTTGGGTCAAAAGCGAACCGACGACCATTGGAAAGCTCAAGGCATCGACGTTACTAAGCTTTTCCATAAGCCTGAACTGGTTGGCGATGATACATATTATCACTCGCAAACTCAAAATCATGAGCTTGAAGAAATCCTTGATCGCACACTGATCAAGAAAGCGAAGCCAGCTTTGGAAAACGGTGAACCGGTTAAGTTTGATATAGATATCAAATCAAAGAACCGTTCTGCAGGCGCGATGCTTTCGGGCAAAGTTGCAGAAAAATACGGCCTTGAAGGTTTGCCTGAAGACACAATTGCAGTGAACTTAAAAGGCATTGCGGGCCAAGCATTTGGCGCATTCTTGATGAACGGCGTGAGCTTTGACCTGGTTGGTGAAGCCAACGATTATGTTGGTAAGGGCTTGTCTGGCGGACGCATTGTGGTTCGGCCACCTGAAAACACAAATATTGTGCCTGAAAACGCCATCATCGTCGGCAACACGGTGCTGTATGGCGCGGTTTCTGGCGAGTGCTATTTCCGGGGCATTGCAGGCGAACGCTTCGCTGTGCGTAACTCAGGGGCAGTTGCTGTTGTTGAAGGCACCGGCGACCATGGGTGTGAATATATGACCGGTGGCATCGTCGTGGTGATCGGTGAAACCGGTCGCAACTTTGCTGCGGGCATGTCGGGCGGCGTGGCTTATGTGTTTGATGAAGACCAAACATTCCGTTCTCGCTGCAATTTGGCAATGGTCGATATTGAACCGGTGCTGGAAGAAGAAGAATTGATGCGCGAACACCACCACCATGGTGGCGACATCGAATGGCACGGTCGTGTTGATATTTCAGGCGATATGACCAAGCATGATGACGAGCGTTTGCGTCAGCTGATTTCAAACCATTTTCACTATACCGGTTCAACTCGAGCCAAAGCGATCTTGGACGACTGGGAGCAACACCGTTCCAAGTTCGTAAAAGTGATGCCAGTCGAATACCGCCGCGCCATCCTTGAGATGGAACAGCAAAAAAACAAACAATCTTCGGCCAAGGCGTAAGGGAGAACTAAGATGGGTAAGCATACAGGTTTTCTCGAAGTCGACCGTCAAGAAGCACGTTATGAACCGGCTTCGGACCGCATTCGGCACTATAATGAATTTACGGTGCCACTGACCGAGGGTGAAATCGTTCGGCAGGCCTCGCGTTGCATGGATTGCGGCATTCCCTATTGCCATGGCGATACGGGTTGCCCGGTAAACAATCAAATTCCAGATTGGAACGATCTCGTTCATCAACGCGATTGGGAACGTGCCGCGCTTAACCTACATTCAACAAACAACTTCCCAGAATTCACGGGCCGCATTTGCCCGGCACCCTGCGAAGAAGCATGTACGCTGAACTTGGAAGACCAACCTGTCACCATCAAAACGGTTGAGCAAACCATCGCTGATCGTGCCATTAAAAATGGCTGGATTGCGCCTCAGCCTCCAGAAACAAAAACCGGCAAAAAGATAGCGATAGTTGGATCTGGGCCAGCTGGTTTGGCGGCAGCTCAACAATTGGCACGTGCCGGACATGATGTTCATGTGTTTGAACGCGAAGCGAAAGCTGGTGGTTTGTTGCGCTACGGTATTCCAGATTTCAAAATGGAAAAAAGCCATATTGATTTCCGCGTTGAGCAAATGGAAGCCGAAGGCGTTACGTTCCATTATAATGAAAATATTGGCGTCACCCGCACGCTTGAAGGCATTCAAAAAACCCACGACGCTGTATTGCTAACCGGTGGTTCTGAACATCCTCGTGATCCGGGTTGCGAGGGCACAGAATTTGCTGGCGTACATTATGCGATGCCCTACTTGGTGCAGCAAAACAAACGCAATGGCGGCGAAGAAATCGGCGATGCCGATCCCATTTTAGCCACGGGTAAAAAAGTTGTCGTGATTGGCGGCGGCGACACCGCATCTGATTGCGTGGGCACAGCCTTCCGTCAAGGCGCCGTTTCTGTGACCCAAATGGATATCCGCCCACAACCACCTGAAAAAGAAGACAAGCTAACCTCATGGCCCAACTGGGCGATTAAAATGCGGACATCTTCGTCACAAGCTGAAGGCGCAAATCGTGAGTTTCAAGCAGCAACGCTTGAAATCATTAGCGACAATATTGGCCATGTTAAGGGCGTAAAATGCTCTCGTGTGGATCAAACCCGTTCACCAATTGAGGGCGAAGACTTTATTCTCAAAGCCGATCTGGTGCTCATGGCAATTGGTTTCGCGCACCCGATTTTTGAAGGCATGATTGAAGAACTTGGTGCAGACCTTGATCCACGCAAAAACCTTTTTGCTGACACCATGTCTTATAAAACCAGCGTCGAAGGCGTTTATGCCGCGGGCGATATGCGTCGTGGTCAATCGCTTGTGGTCTGGGCGATCCGTGAAGGACGCCAAGCCGCTCGCTCTATTGATTTCGACCTAATGGGGAACACAAGTCTACCGCGCTGACCCCACAATCCGCGCGTTGGATTTGCAAGGCCGACATCAATGCACCCCATTGATGTCGGCTTTATTTATTGTTCTATTGTTCTATTGTTCTATTGTTCTTAAATCAGGTTCTGCAACGGGAGTTATAGAAACCCCAAACCCGTCAGCGCGTCCGGGTTGAACGGCGAATAGCTGGGTAAGAGACAGGTTGGGCTTGTCTGATTTTTGCGCCAACACCAACCCACCAGAAGATTTGGCCTTCTCACCTAGCTCACGCACCGCACCAGCCAATTCAAGTTTTCGCACCTGAGCGACGCCTTGGAACGGAGGGCGCAGCATGCCAGCAACATCGGTTCCCGCTAAAGGATCAATAATGGCAACGCTGATTTCCCCACCGCGATAAAACTGCTTGATGACTTTATCAATAAAGAACGCCGCCTTGTCACTCCCAGCTGACGAAAGGTGAATACCATCCCCCTTGCGCATCAGTTTATTCTGGCCGTTAAGGTCGGGACCATAAGCGGTGTAATTGCCATCTTCATCGGCAAAACGCTCGTAAATATCGACATATTCAGCACCATTGGCGAAAGCCGCAAGGCGATGAAGCGAAGTGATCTGGCTCATGGCTTTGGAGTATGTTCTTTTGCTCATCGGGGGTAAACCCATCCAAACAACAGGTTTGTTAGCCTCTGATAGCGCGCGCAAGAATGAGCTCAACCGTTGTTCGTATTCGGTGCGCCATCCATCTGTAAGGGGTTTGTGTCGGCCATTGCTGGCTCTGATTTCTTGGCGATCATTAATACCAACAGCCACCACGACCATGTCAAATTCTTCGCTGGTCAAATAGGTTTCGATCGCTTTGTTCCAGTCGAAATAATCATCGCGAACAAAACCCGACGAGCCGACACCTTTGCTGACAATCGCTAATTGGGTATCCTTGGCATAATGGCGATCAAGTGCTTTGGCCAAGTCAATGGCCAAACTGTCACCCACAACCAAAAGTGTTCGCGCATCAGGTGCTTTTTCAATCATTTTGATTTTTGGCACGCTCGTAATACTTGGCGACGATTTCCGTTTTGTGGTCTTCTTTACGGGTGCAGTTTTCTTTTTTTCTTCCGGCTTGTTGCGACCAAATAAAACATCAAAAAGCGTGCGCCTCTTCTGCTTTTCGGCCTGCGCAACCTCAATCCGTTCTTGAGCGATGCCAATATTGACGATTGTTGCTGGCGCGAAGGCCAACATCAAAACCACAACCATCAATAATTTAAATGCCCAACGTCGCATCTTGCTCATCGTACCTAGTTTGACTTCATAACCGCATTATAGACGGCAATTGTGGCAAAACCATCTGCCAATTTACCATTTCTCGCCTGCCACGCCCGCAAAGCGTCCTGACTTATTGGGCCGAAACGACCATCCAACTTATCGTTGTAAAATCCGAGTTTCATCAGCTTTGTTTGCAAGTTAATCCGTTGCTGCCGGTTGAGGAACTTTGCACTTTTTGGCCACCCTTTAACGAATGGCCCAGCCCCCTTTATCCGGTCGGTAAGGTGGGCGACGGCCAGCGCATAGGAGTCTGCAAAATTATATCCCTTCAACGCCAGGTAGTTTTGCGTCATCAAAAATTTCGGCCCATTTGCACCAGCGGGCACATAAAGAAAAACCCGTTCGTTTAGATCGCCAAATTCCCGCCCCTTAACGCGTGAAACGCCTTTCCCGGCGAAAAACGAAACCGGACGCAGCTTTGTTCGACCAGCAAGCAGGTAATCAAACCTTTCAGGCAATTGAACTTCATATCCCCAATCGTGGCCGGGTTGATATTTCACACCCAACAACCACTTTGCGCTTGATGCCAAAGCATCTGCCAAAGAATTGTGCGGATCGCGTCGTCCGTCACCGTCAAAATCTGTCCCGTGGGTCAAAAACGCGGAAGGCATAATTTGCAAATGCCCCAATGCACCAGCCCACGAACCTTTTAAACCGCCCTTAGGCGCTTCTTTTTGGGCGACAATCCGCAGGGCGGCAATCAACTCAGCTTCGTCCAGCGCCACCCGCCCCCGCCGTTGATGCACCAAACTAAATAGGGAGCGCAAAACCGGCTTGAAATAGCGGTCATTGTTCATAATCGCACCAAAGTCGGTCTCAACGCCCCAGATGGCGGCCAACATATAGGGATCAACCCCATAGGCCAGCCCAATGCGCTCAAACAGTGCCTTGTTTTTCGCAAACGCATTGCGTCCGCGCTTGATGCGGTCAGCTGTCACGCGCTTTTCAAGATAGTCCCAAATCGGCTTTTCAAATTCAGGTTGAGTGCCCTGCGCGACCTTAATCGATGGGTCTGCAGTCAAACCGTTTGTCGCGGCCCGATAAACGGACTTAGGAATACCAGCCGCAACGGCTTTGGTTTCAAACGAGCGCAAAAATTGGGCAAAACTTTGCTCAGGTGCAGCAAAGACTGCGCTTGTCATCGCAAAGAACGAAACAACGAATATGGATACCGCTAAGCGCATTGCTCTCCCCCAATATGAAACATCAGGAGATTGAAACATTAAAGTTGGCCCATTTCTGGGCGGTCATTGCGGGTCAACAAATATTGTTCCCAGCTATAAGCATGTTCGATAATGCCGCGCAAATCTTCATGCTTGGGCTCCCAGCCCAAGACGGTGCGCACCCGGTCTGCACTGGCAACAATCGCTGCAGGATCGCCAGCACGACGGCCTGTTTCTTCTGCAACAAAGTCAACACCAGTAGTTTTTTTCACCGCTTGCACCACTTCACGAACACTATAACCACGCCCATACCCACAATTCATGGTTGTGCTTTCGCCTCCATTTCGAAGGTAATCAAGCAGCAAAGCGTGCGCTTTAGCCAAGTCGGTCACATGAATATAGTCGCGCACACATGTGCCATCATTGGTGTCATAGTCGGTGCCGAAAATTTTCATTTTGTCGCGCTGCCCCAGGGCAGTTTGGCAAGCGACCTTGATTAAGTGGGTGGCCAACGGCGTTGATTGACCTGAACGCCCCTGCGGGTCCGCGCCAGCAACATTGAAATAGCGCAACACGCCATATTTAATGTCATGGGCTGCCGCCACGTCTTCAAGCATCATCTCGCTCATTAATTTTGAACGACCATAAGGCGATTGTGGGTTTAAAGGATTATCTTCGCTAACAGGTTCTGAACCAGCCATTCCATAAACCGCTGCCGTTGAAGAAAAGATGAAGTTTTTCACCCCAGCATGCACCGCTGCGTCAATTAAGTTGCGCGTGGTGGACGTATTGTTTTGATAATATTTTAGCGGATTCTCCACCGATTCAGGCACAACAATCGAACCTGCAAAATGCAAAATCGATTTGATGCCACGTTCCTGCAAAAGCGCAGTGACAAACTCAACATCACCGGCATTTCCTTCAACAAAATCAACCCGTTGATCAACTGCCCACTGAAATCCTGTGGTCAAATTGTCCAAAACAGTCACACGCTCACCAGCATCTGCCAACTGCAAAACCGTGTGTCCACCAATGTAGCCCGCGCCACCTGTCACCAATATGCTCATCACACGTCCTTAAACAATTTTAACGTAATTTGATCTAACACCTCAAGGGTTGCGATTACATTACACAATGACTAGGTGTAATAGAAATATTTCTAAATTATGGCGTCAAAATTGAGGCCAACGGATATATGATTTGGGATGCTGCCAAAGGATGACATGTTGACAAAAAAAGTTCGCACAGCCGTTTTTCCCGTCGCCGGTCTAGGCACTCGTTTTTTGCCTGCGACCAAAGCCATGCCCAAGGAAATGTTGCCGGTAGTTGATAGACCACTCATTCAATATGCCGTTGACGAAGCCCGTGAAGCTGGAATTGAACATTTTGTGTTCGTAACTGGCCGCAACAAAGGTGTCATCGAAGACCATTTCGACCGCCAAGTGGAGTTAGAAATTACCCTGCATCAGCGCCAGAAGAACGACATGTTGCAAATGTTGAGCGAGGGCCTTCCAAAGCCAGGGCAAACCAGTTTTACCCGCCAGCAGGAACCTTTGGGGCTTGGTCATGCCGTTTGGTGCGCACGCGACATTGTGGGCAACGAACCGTTCGCTTTGCTGCTCCCGGATATGTTGATGCGTTCAAAACCTGGTGTGTTGAGCCAAATGATCGACAGCTACAATGAACGCGGCGGCAATGTTATTGCGGTGGAAGAAGTCGATCCAAAAGAAATCAGCTCTTATGGTGTCGTGGGACGCGGCAAAGGGGAAGACAACGCGTTCGATATCACCGAAATGATAGAAAAACCGTCGGTCGAGAAAGCGCCATCCAACCTTATTATTTCTGGTCGGTATATTCTACAGCCCGAAATTTTTGACCTGTTGAGCAAACAGTCAAAGGGTGCGGGCGGGGAAATTCAGATCACCGACGCGATGGTAAAACTGATGGAACATGATCGCTTTACCGGTGTTAAATATGACGGGCACAGCTTTGACTGTGGCTCTAAAGTCGGTTTCCTAACCGCCAATGTGGTGTTTGCGATGGATCGCGAAGACATTGCTGAAGAGTTTAAAAGCGAACTGCGCAAAGTAGTAAAAGAGCTGTTTAACGACGTTTCTATTGTCGATTAAAGCGTACGCCGGCCTCAATCATATGACGTCGGCTTGCAGCTGCCCCAGTTGGTTCGCGCAACGAAAACGAGTAGTTCGCAAAGGTCGAGATTTGCTCGTTCACCAAATATTGTAAGCCAAGGCCTGCCCGACTGGTTTTTATCTCATCATTGCTATTCTGGTAGTGCTGCCGTTCAATCTCCCCAAACGCGGAGAAAGAAATCTGCGTATTAATCTCTTGATTATAAGTGAGCCTTCCAACATCAACAACGCGCATGGCTTCGCCCGCAACACTGGTTGGGCTTACATTTGTGCTGACATTCAATTGAAGCGCAGCCATATCTGACACTTGCCAAGCAAGACCCGCATTATAGGTGAATGTTTGAACAGCATCTAATCCAGCATCATCAAATGTTTGGCGCAATTGACCAAAGGCGACTTCACCTTGCACTTTTTCATTAAAGTTAACCGCCGCCCCAACCTGCGCTTCATAGGACCAATTGTTGCGGCTCGCATTCAGCGCACTTGACGGTGTGTCATAAAGTTCTCTGTTAATCTGCGCATCAACAAACGCGCCAATTGTCGGTGTAATCTCACGGGTTACCCGGGCACCCAAACCATAGCGCCACGCATTTTGGTCCGCGTTGGATTGAATACTATCATCATTGAGCGTGGTGTCTGCTGTTTGGCCGCGTCCAATGGCGCTGCGTAAATCGACTTGAGTTTTGGCGAACTGATGGCTGTACCCAGCCAATATGCCGAACTGTTGCGTGAAACCCGGCGTTTTGACATCGGTTGGCAATTCCGGGTCAGTATTTCGCGGTTGCTCGATGCTATAGTTTGCCGCAAAATTCGCTTGGCCGCGACGGCTAAGTTGCAATGTCGCGTCAACACCAAGACCGGCGGCTCGGGGGGTAAATTGATTATTTCCAGTTTGCTCAAACTGCGCCCCACCGCTTATGCCCAAGGCCAAATCATCATTTTCGCGTCGCAGTGTAAATTCAGGCGCAACCACCAACATGTGGGAACGGTTTCCGTCTTGGTCCTCAAAACCGCCACGCAAACTAACCGCGCTTTGCAAATCCCAACCGCCGAAAATTTCTTCGCCCTGGACTGTCTGGCAAAGCAACCCAAACGTCACGCCCGCGCCAAGCGCAACGCCAACAATTGGATGTGTTTTGAGTTTTGCTGACAATTCCGGCGCCATCTGTTTAAGGATCCTTTAGATTGAACATGCTGGATTATGGTTAATGAACCTATAAAATGCGCCGACCAATTTTGGTAAAAAACGACGCTATTCAATGACTTGGCGATAAGATAGCACCAAAACATGTGTACAATTTGTATTTTCGTATTAATAGCTGATTAGCCTTAACGGGGTAGACTGCATCCAAGTAAATTGACCTAGCACCCGCGTTTTTGGGTTGCAGTTAGGAGTAAGGTCACATGGATTTAGCCACAATTATCGGCATGATTGCTGGTGCTGCATTTATCGCGCTTGCCATTTTTATGGGCGGATCATTTGCGCAGTTTGTTGATTATCCCTCAATTATGATCGTTGTTGGCGGCGGAACGGCGGCCACCCTTATTCGGTTCCCCTTGTCGGGCGTGATTACAGCATTGGTCACCGGAGGCAAAGTTGCCTTCACCCATAAAAAGGTTGACCCAAAAGACCTCATCGAACAGGTCGCCGAAATGGGCGACATTGTGCGAAAAAGCGGCCCACTGGGTCTAGAGAATGTCGAAACACAGGATCCCAACCTTAAAAAGGGCGCTCAATATATCGCTGACGGTTATGACGCGGCTTTCATCCGCGAAACGATGGAATTGGAACGTGACCAGTTCATCACCCGTCTTTCCGAAGGACAGCGGGTTTTCAAATCTTTGGGTGATGCGGCTCCGGCTTTTGGTATGATCGGAACTCTTGTTGGTCTGGTGCAGATGTTGGCCAACATGTCTGACCCTGCAGCGATTGGCCCAGCCATGGCGGTTGCTCTTTTGACCACGATGTATGGTGCTGTTTTGGCCAACTTGGTGTGTCTGCCCTTATCCGACAAACTCGCTTCTAAGTTAGAAATAGAAGACATCAATCAGACGTTGATCATCGACGGCATTATGTCCATTCGTGATGGCAAAAGCCCGGCTTTGATCAAAGAAATGCTGACCGCCTACCTGCCCGAAAAACAACGCGATGCTTTGGAAGAAGCTGCGTAAGTGGCAACGAATTTAGGGGACTGAAATGGCGAGAAAGAAAAAACAAGGCGGTGGTAGTGACATACCCGAATGGCTTGTCACCTTTTCCGATCTTATGTCCATTCTTGTGGCGTTTTTCGTTCTTATCGTTTCGTTTTCAATTCAAGACGACGAGAAACTTCAAGTTGTTGCAGGCTCTTTAAAAGATGCGTTTGGCGTTATCCAAATCGAAGCGCGCGCCGGTATTATCGAGCGCGATGGCAATCCCCAACGCGAATACGTCAAAGCCATTGCGGTTGAAGAGCAAAATACTCAAACCGAATATTCTGACATCAAACATGATCAGCGTTCAAAACAGGGCCCAGAAGCCAACACCCACGATATTGAAAAATCCGAAGTTGAAACGCCACGAGAATTCGCTCTGGCAACAACAACATTGCGCCAAGCTTGGCAAGAATTGCCTGAAATCACCTTTGTCGCCGATAATTTGTTGATCGAAGAAACCGAAGAAGGTTTGCACATCCAAATCGTGGACCAAGAAGGTCGTTCGATGTTCCCAGAAGGGTCAAAATACCCCTATGAGGCTACACGTCAGGCGCTTTCTGTCATGGCTCCAATTCTAAAGACACTGCCAAACCAAATTCGGATTACTGGCCACACGGCCGCTGGCGCAACATATCAAACTGCATCCTATGGCCCCTGGGAATTATCATCCGACCGGGCAAACGTCGTGCGTCGATTGATGGAAGAATATGGCCTACCGTCAGAACGCGTTTTCTCGGTGGTTGGCAAGGGCGACGCGAAACCATTGTTCCCAAATGACCCCTACCTATCTGCAAACCGTAGAATTTCAATTTTGGTGATGCAGGAAAGCCCACCCGTTCCAATTGAGCTAGAGCCCTAGACGGTTATCAGTTTAGTGAAAGCCAAGATCCGCCAAGTTTGCTTTGTGCTTTGCGGTCGCCTCGACTAGAAAATCAAGGAACACATCGGTCTTTGGTGATTGGGCGCGACGCTCGTGATAAAGTGCCACCCTGTGTCCCCTATCATCCAAAACCTCAGGCAGCACCCGCACCAATTCGCCGGATTTAAGATAATCCACCGCATAGTCTGCCGGTAAATTCGCAATCCCCATGCCAGAAACGGCACCATGTTTGAGCGTGTGATAACTATTGGTCCGAAACACTGCCTCGTTGTGAATAATTATGGGCCGCCCATCAATGCGCATCTGCCACTGCCCTTGTCTTTTCGGCCAATCGAAATACATCAGACGGTGTTGATTTAAACCCTCCATGGATTGAGGCACCCCAAACCGGTCCAGATATTCAGGAGATGCCACCAAGAAATTGACATGAGGCAATAATTTAAGGGCAATAAAAGCGGAGTCTTCCTCAGGCTTCATTGTGCGAACAGCCACATCAATATTGTGGCTCACCATATCCAAATAGCGCCGATCCGTATCAAAATCGATCAGCAAATCCGGATAGTTTGCACAAAATGCTGGCAACATCGGGCTCAAAAAACTCTCCCCAAATGCAACCGGCACGGTGACATGCAATTTGCCCTTTGGCCGGTTCCCAGCGCGCACCCGATCTTCAACACGATCGATCTCAAACAGCGCAATTTTCACGCTGCGCAGATATTCCTTGCCGTCATCAGTGAGTTGAATTGCCCGCGTCGTTCTTCGGATAAGTACTGTTTCTAGACGCGCCTCCAACTGGGCGATTGTTTTACTTATTGAAGAAGCTGGCAAAGAAAGCGCATTGGCTGCCCGCGCAAAGTTGCCCTGCGCTGCAACCATAGCAAACACACGCATCTGCTGCATTTGGTCCGTACGTCTAGACATTCCACCCTCCATTAGTTCTTTAGAAGAACTAATAGAGGCATATATGTTGGGCTGTCGAGGCTAAAAAGAACTAATCACATCTAAATATTAGTACGGCTGCTGCACGTATCCGCCCGCAGAAAGCCCACGCGAACGCTTAAAAGCTAGTCAGAAACATCCACATGTAAAACGGTTGCATCAACAGAAGTAACGCTAACCATTTGACCTTTGTCGGCGTCGGGCCCAGTAACCCGCCAAAAGCTATCGTCGATCTTAACACGTCCGACGCCGTTCAAAATTGGCTCATCAAGGACAAAGCTTTGGCCAACTAGCTTGTGATTGCGTGCATTTAGGAACGGGCGATCTGAAACGTCTTTTCGCCCCTTAAAGTAAAGCGTCCAAACCGTCACGCTTGCAACGGACAACAGGGCGAACAATATCCATTGGAGCTGCCAGTTCAACGATTGGGTTAGTGTTGCGACGCCCACAAGCACCGCAGACACGCCAAACCAAACAAAGACCCCACCGGGAACCGCGAGTTCAATCGCTAAAAGAACGAACCCGCCAATAATCCAAGACCAACCGCCATATTCGACTAGTAAACCAATGATATCCATTTTTAGCTCTCCGAATTCGGAACGCGCCCGTTGTTACGTTGTGGCTTATCACCGCCAAAAGCTTCGCGGGCGATCTCTGCGATACCGCCAACCGCGCCAATAACATTTGCCGCTTCAATTGGCATCATAAGCACTTTTTGATTTGGAGATTTCGCGATACTTTCAAGCGCCTTGATGTAGTTGTTCGCGACAAAATAGTTCACCGCTTGCACATCACCCTGGGCAATGGCCTCTGACACCATTTGGGTTGCCTTTGCTTCCGCTTCAGCAGAACGTTCGCGCGCTTCCGCGTCTCTAAAGGCAGCTTCTTTACGACCCTCAGCCTCCAGCACTTGGGCTTCTTTTTCACCCTCTGCTTCAAGAATTGCACTTTGACGACGGCCCTCAGATTCCAAAATGGTCGCCCGCTTTTCCCGCTCGGCCTTCATTTGCCGACCCATAGCTTCAATTAGGTCTTTTGGCGGATCAATATCTTTAATCTCAATACGCGTAATCTTAACGCCCCAAGGTGATACAGCCGCATCAACAACGCTGAGCAAGCGTGAATTGATACCATCCCGATTGGACAGGAGTTCATCCAAATCCATTGATCCCATCACCGTACGAATATTGGTCATCGTCAGGTTCAAAATCGCGTTCTCAAGATTGTTCACTTCGTATGCCGCAGCGGGTGCATCCATAACTTGGTAGAACGTCACCCCGTTTGCTGTGACCGAAGCGTTATCGCGGGTGATGACCTCTTGGTGGGCAACATCAAGCACTTGTTCCATCATATTCAGCTTGCGCCCGATCCCATCCACAAAAGGAATGATCAGGTTAAGCCCGGGGGTAAGTGTTCTTGTGTAACGCCCGAAACGCTCAATGGTGTAATTGTACCCCTGCGGTACGGTTTTAACGCCAGCAAGCAGCACCAAAACAACCAAAAAGGCGCCCACAATAATGGCAATTGAAAATCCGTCCATAATGCTCTCCAAAAACTGAATCTATTGAATATGTGGGGACAATGGGCCGGTTTTACAAGAAATTCAAACGAATTCGGGAAACCACTTCACTTCGTGATTGGACCGCTTATCGCATAATCAAACCCAGCCAGACAGTTCGCGCCGCACAACATCTTCTATAACGTTCATGCCTAACTCACTATCGTTGAGACAGGGGATGTAGGCAAATTTTTCGCCCCCTGCCTCCATGAACTCTTCCTTGCCTTCCATCGCAATCTCTTCAAGCGTTTCAAGACAATCTACCGAAAAGCCCGGCGTTAGAATGGCGACTTTTTTTACCCCTTTTGCTGGCAGTGCTTCCAGCGTTTTGTCGGTATAGGGTTGCAACCACTCTTCCGGTCCAAACCGAGACTGGAACGTGACCATCATTTTGTCTTCGGCCCACCCGAGTTTCTCGCGCACCAGCCGGGTCGATTTGATACATTGGCAATGATAAGGGTCGCCCTTCATCAAGTAGCTTTTTGGCACTCCATGATAGGAGGTGATGACCAAGTCAGGTTCGAAATCCAATCCCGCAAGCCCATCTTCAATCGAGCGCGCGATGGCGCTTACATAGGCGTCAGTCTCAAAATAGGCAGGCGCCGTGCGAACTGCAGGCTGCCAGCGCATTTGTTGGAGCGCTTCAAATGCTTTGTCATTGGCAGTTGCCGTTGTTGCGGCGGAATATTGCGGGTAAAGCGGCAACAGCAAAATTCTGTCGCATCCCTGTTTTTGTAAGGTTTCAAGCTTTGATTGCGTGGAAGGATTACCGTAACGCATTGCATAATCAACCACGATGTTATCGTGACCTGCCAACGAAGAGCGCAAAGCTTTTACTTGCCCCTCAGAAATAACCCGCAACGGGCTATCGCCATTTTCATAATCCCAAATCTTATCGTAAGCCGCACCCGACTTTTTTGGGCGCACAGTCAAAACGATCCCGTTCAAGATCGGCCACCAAATCAACTTTGGTATTTCAATGACCCGTTGGTCAGATAAAAACTCTTTCAAATATCGACGCATAGACCAATAGTCAGTGGCGTCAGGTGTGCCCAAATTGAGCAGCAATACGCCCACTTTTTTGGATAAAACTTTAGGGTGGTCAGTTGGGAGTTGCGACGACATTTTGCCTCGTTGTTCTTTTTGTTAGCAGCGCCAAAGGGGTCGCCACAACATAAAGACGACCACCGCAATGTGCAGTGGCCCAATTGTCGCACGGGTCCCTAACCTTCAGCGGTCAGCATAAAGAGTACATTCTCAATTGCAAATACGAAAAGGGCGACCCATTGGATCGCCCTCAACAAAATTTACTTGGTAAAATAAACTATTCTACTTTGGTAATCCGGTCATCAACCACTGGGGTGTAAGCACCACCAAGTTTTACGATATACGCAGCCACAACATCTTCAAGACCTGGGCCATAATCGTAAGCGTTCATGCCGTCCGTCGCGAAGACTTTATATCCGTCGCCACCGCCACGCATATAGTTATTTGACGCAACGCCGTAGGTCGCTTCTTCATCAATTGGTGCGAACGAGCCGTCTTCGCCCATCACAGCAACTGACACAACGCGGCTACCGGCTTCTGCTGATGCACTCCAAGTATATTTGATACCAGCAACTTGTGGGAAACGACCTGCGCCATCTTCAACTTGGCTTAGACCATTTTCCAATGCTGCAATAACGCCAGCACCTTTCAACTCAAATGTTGCAAGCGTGTTTTGGAATGGCAACACCGTTAGAACTTCACCCATAGTGATTTCACCCGCATCAATTGATGCACGTAGACCACCACCATTTTGAATGACAATTTGCACGCCTTGGTCTTTCACCCGATCAAGCATCGCTTCTGTAACAAGCACACCCATCGAGCAAACTTCGGCACGACAAACATTACGGTCACCACTAATAATCGCTGTAGATTCGCCAACAATTTTTGCTTTAATTTCTTCAAGCGGTGCCGCTTGTTCCGCGATCAACGCAACCATTTCAGCAGATTCTGGAACACGAGCATCCAACAACCAAGGCTGGCCTTTTGCTGATGTCACATCGCCATTTTCGTCCCAAGTTACCGTTAGCTCACCCAAATATTTTGAGTATGCATAGGCCTGAACAATTTGAACTGACTTGCCATTTGGCGCTTCAACAACTGTTGGATAGTCATCAAGCAATGTGTGCGAGTGACCGCCAACAATTACGTCGATGCCGTCAACCGCAGCTGCAATCCGTTTATCGCGATTAATGCCAACGTGAGACAGCAGAATAATTTTGTTCACACCATCAGCTTCAAGCTGAGTAACGAGTTTTTTCAAAATATCTTCGGCTTGAATAAACGGAACGTTTTCACCCGGAGATGAAGTTTCCACTGTGTCTTCTGCAAGTACACCAATGATGGCAACTTTCTCGCCGCCAATTTCCTTCACGATATGAGAAGGAATTTTGCCTGCAAGCAATGGCTCATTTGCCAAGTTTGTATTGGCGAACAGAACTGGAAATTCTGCGGCGTCAACAAAGTCAGCTAGCTTTTGTGGGCCATCGTCGAATTCGTGGTTGCCCACTGCCATGGCATCAAAGCCAATCATGTTCATCAGCTTAACAGCCAACGCGCCTTTATATGTTGTATAAAAAAGCGAACCTTGGAACTGGTCACCGGCGTCCAACGTCAAAACATTGTTGCCAGCGCCTTCCAGCGCAGAGCGACGTGTTTCAATCGCCGTCGCAACACGCGCCATGCCGCCAAAACACTTACCACCGGCATTGTCTGCTGCACTACAACCAGAATCATATTTGTTGATCGGTTGAATACGCGAATGCACATCGTTGATGTGTAAAATGCTTAATGTATAATCAGCAAATGCTGGCGCTGAAACGCTGGCCAAAACGGCACCAAGCGCAAGCGCGAGTACTTTTTTCTTCATTTTATGAGCCTCCAAATAAATATAGATCAGTTTCTTATAGAACGCGTTCCATTGCATATTTTTGACAATGTGCGACGAATTTTTGATGCGCCATCCCTCCCACAGGCTCTGGCATCTTCTAAGACTTTATGACAGTTTTGTGACGCTGGCCAGTGGATTTTTAGACCATTTGGACAAGAAATTG
This sequence comes from Maritalea sp., assembly GCF_051251695.1. Taxonomy (NCBI): domain Bacteria; kingdom Pseudomonadati; phylum Pseudomonadota; class Alphaproteobacteria; order Hyphomicrobiales; family Devosiaceae; genus Maritalea; species Maritalea sp. The sequence goes on from NZ_JBPOEU010000007.1 coordinate 116,978, forward strand.
ATCCGCTAGAACGCTGAAACCAGCAACAGTGCGCCAAATCCAAAAACAACAAATGCGCCAACCAACTCGCCGGTGGCCAGCACTTCACCCCAAATAGTGCCACCAGCCAAAGCCCGTCTTTTTGCAAACCCTTTTGCAAAGACCGCAATTGCCGCCAAAATGGAAACGGTGATCGCCGTTCCAATTCCCATCAAAAATGTTGCAGCAATGCCAGCCAACAACAAACCTTGACTAAGGGCAAAGGCCAAAACCACCAATGCGCCTGAACATGGACGCAACCCAACCGAAATGATCAACCCCAATTGTTCGCGCAGCGATTGCCCTCGGAATTGGCTCGGTTCAGGCGCATGATTACAGCCACAATCTGGGCCATGCTCATGGTCGTGATTGTGATCGTGATCGTGATGATCACCTGAATGTTCGTGGTGGTGGTGAACATGGCCCTTCTTGAACAATTTGCGCCAAATCAACCATGCACCCAACAGCATCACCAAAAAATATGACCCCACAGCCATCCAATGGGCCGCGTCAGACATGGCAAAACTCGTGAGCCGCAACAAGCTGGCCGCTACCAGCACAAAGACAATCGCCACAATTGATTGCACCATTGCAGTTGCAAAGCTCAACAATACGCCATGCCGCCACTCGCTTTCGTTGGCCAGCATATAGGAGGAAATCACGACTTTGCCGTGCCCGGGGCCGGCAGCATGAAAAATGCCATAAAGAAAGCTCAATCCGCCCAATACCCAAAACGCACTGCCATCTTGACGCATTCGTGCCATCGTATCGGTCAATGATCTGTAAAACGCTTTTTGTTGGATATTAATCCAGCCCAAAATGCCAGACTGCTGTCCACCAAAATTCGGCTCTTGCGGCGGCGCGACAAATGGCGAACCCTTTGGCTTTTGCTCAACAACAGGGGTCACCCCTGTCGCCGCACCATCTGCATCGCAGCGCACAATAATCACGTTGGAAAGGTCTTTAACCGCTTGTGCCAATGCGCCAGGCAGTTCCAAAACATCCGTGCCAAGAGCGAACAATTGTTCCTCAATTGCTGGGTCAATCTGCTTTGGGCCATTCACGTCAGCAACGCAAGTGGATGGTGCATTGTCAAAAAACACAGCATCACCCTCAGCAAACTGAAATGCTGAATAGTATTCAGGGTCCGCAACTTCAATTTCGATATCACCTGACGGCGCAAGCGGAGATACCAAATCAACAACAAACGCCAACTTTAAGTTCGTCCCGTCATACTCCATGCGCGCATCACGGCCAGTCTTAAACTCTTGGTCCGCGCCGCCCGCCAAACCGACAACCGAATAATAATTGAAGTCTTTAAGCCCCAGCATATTGTCGTCGGCGAGTTCCTGCAGCTCGTCGCTAGAAACCTGCCCGTCTTCATTCTGATCAAGGCCCTGAATGGCCCAAGCTGAGTAAAGCGCGTCAAATGTCCACGCTTGGCGCAAACCAGAAACTTCCCCTTGATCGTTAAAAGCCACGACAACCTGAGCATCGATGAATATATGCGGGTGCGCATTTGCCCGGTCGGTCATAGCCGCCGCCATCAATACAATAACTAAAACAGCACGCAAAAATGGCATATCATTTCCTTCTGCCCACAAGTCGTTCGTTAAGTCGTTCGTTTCTTGCAGAATTTTCTCAGTTTTGCAAAGCGGGTCAGTTGAAATTAACCGATTAACGATAGTCTAAGACTGGATTTTCCAATGCCTGAACAAATGGGCTAAAAGAAGTTATGGCCAAAAAAACCGAAAATACATTGCTGTTCGCCCTGATCGAAACAGGCGCCCTAAGCCGACAGGCCGCCCTGGCCCCCTTGCGCGAGTTGGGCCTCGCCCCTGGCGATGATGCGATTTTGCTTTGGCTCAACGGCAACAAACAAACTGAATTTTCTGAAATGTTGTTTGAATTGGGTTTGGATAAAGAAACCTTGCGATCCATTTTGTTCCGCTTCCAAAATGCAGGTTTAGTTCACTGCACCCCATCGAAAAGGAGCGATGATTTAGACGTCGCCCTAAGCGAAGGCGGCTTAAATTTGGTTGAAGCCTTAGATCACCATTGGCGAACCCTTGATCGGCAACTACGCGGACAATTGCCGCATAAGAAACGCAAAAAACTCAAACAAGCACTGCATAAATTAGCGGATAGTTTTTGAACTGCGATGTTTGTGGGCACGGAAGTGCGATTGTTGGCCCTTTCGCAGTTTAAAATATCGGCGAATAGAAGTTACGCAAAATATTACTGCCAATGTGTAAAAAGTGAATGGCCAATAGGAACTATTCATCAGTCTAAGAAACACAGTGAATGCGACCAAGCGCATCGTCAGTCGCAATATGTAAATTTGCCAGTTTGAGTCCCAATAGAACACTTCCTCTCTTTTCTTCACTTCGGCGGGCACCCTTACCATTGCAAAAAACAGCGCCGACTCGTAGGTGCCAAATACTAAAAAAAGCCAGACTCCAAGAAATTCAACAGGGCTGAACTCGTCATTAAAAATCTGATTCAGCCAAAGAAAAAATGGTATGCAGCAAACGACCAAAACGTGTGCCCACCACATTTCTTTATGCGTTAAATGCGCCCAAAATAATTCTCTAAATTTCATCTTTTTCATCATCAAATTGATTATAGCCAACCCGCCGCACATAGCCGCGCGTAGCATAAAACGCAAAATATATCGATTGAGTGACAGGTAAAAACACGCCCCACCCCATTGGGGCGCCAACGAGCCAATAAAGCACCGAAATTGTCACCAGATTGACCACATGGTCCAATAGATAAACCGGCCAAGTTGCCTCGACCAAATAACCCCAACTTCGTGATGCGGCTTTCGGATTTACCCCAGCAAGCGCAAAAAAGAAGGCAGGTGACACCGCGAAATAGGAAAAAACCAGCGCCAGCGTGGGAAACCCATTTGCGTCTTGCGCGTAAATTCCGTCACCCGCGCCAAATTTCCACAAAAGGGAAATCCACGCCACAAAGCACAGCAACCACCAATTGGAGCGGTGAAAAAGGTGGGCTGAAAATCGCTGTGAAAACGTCAAACCTTGCCCTCCAATTCGCTGTGACAACTTTAAGATATCGGACTAAAAATAGCTCAAATTGATTTTTAAGCAAATCGTGAATTTGCTTTTGCCAATTTTGCCGACGCGTTAGAGTTGCACAACTGATTTGGTGGAGACCTCTATGTTCAGCCTGCCCATATATTATTTGGACCTATTTGGTGTTGCCATTTTCGCGACCACTGGCGCTTTGGTTGCCAGCCGAAAGCAGCTGGATATTATCAGTTTTGGGCTGTTGGCGACGTTAACTGGTGTAGGCGGCGGTACGGTGCGCGACCTAATTTTGGACCGGCCCGTTTTTTGGATTGTTGACCAAACCTATCTTGCGACCTGTTTGGCCATCGCCTTTGTCGCGTTTTTCACTTCCCACTTAATCCAGCGGCGATACCTAGCTCTTTTATGGCTTGATGCCGTGGGGTTGGCTGCCTATGGCGTTTTAGGTGCCCATATCGCCCACCAGAACGGCGCAGGGTTTTTCGTCGCCATCGCACTTGGCATGATGACAGCAACCTTTGGCGGCATGATCCGCGATGTCGTTTGCGATGAAAATACGCTGATTTTGCAGGATGAGATCTATGCAACCGCTGCGCTATTGGCAGCCGGGGGCTATATCGCCCTCATATATTTGGGCGTCGACCCATTTTACGCCGCCATTGCAGGCACCTTTTTTGGCTTTGCGTTGCGAGCAGGCGGCATTCAACTTGGCTGGCAAATCCCACGCTACAAACCGCGTGAGGGCCGGGAATATTGATCCGCATGCGAAACGCAGCGCCTATTCAATCGACACTGACTTAAACACTACAAAAATTTTATGACCCACCGCCATATCCAGTTCGGCGGCGGTCTTGTTCATAATCCGTGCTCGAACCATTTCGCCTTCGACCCGAACCAAAACATCTGAGTGCGCAATATCAACTTTATCGATGGAGAGAATTTCGCCTGCCAACTGATTGCGTGCGCTGACGCCAGTGAGCCGATCCTTGGCCAGCAACACGTCGCGCGCCCAAATCCGCAATTGCACCTTATCGCCGAGCTTGAGCGACTTTTGCACCAAATCCACTTGCTGTTGCCCAACTGAAACCGTCGCAAGGCCAAAGCGTTGATCAATCCCGGTGACCAATCCAGATAAAATGCTGGTGATGCCATTTTCAAAAAATGAGGGCCCGTCCAATTTTGCCATTGTCGCCGCCAATGGTCCCTGTGCAACAATATGACCTTCTTCAATCGCGATCAAACTGTGGGCCAATTGGGCGGCCTCTTCAATTTGATGCGTGACGTACAGAACCGGAATATTGGCTTGCCCAAATTGGGTCCGAATGAGATCAACCAACTCACTTTTAAGATGCGGATCAATTGCGCTTAGCGGCTCATCAAACAGCATCATCTTTGGCGCACCAAAAAGCGCACGAGCAATCATCACCCGTTGCTTCTCGCCACCAGAAAGGTGCCGGGGGGAACGCCCCAACAGTTGGCCAATGCCGAGCTGATCGGCAATCTCAGCTGCGGGTTTGGGTCCAACTCGTTCCAGGTCGATATTCTGCAATATGTTCAAATGGGGTAAAAGCCTTGGCTCTTGAAACACCATGCCCAATTGCCGCTTTTCTGGCTTGGGGGGCAGAACCTCGCCAGTCAACTTGATCTGTCCGCCTCGCACCTCATCTAGACCTGCAATGGCGCGTAGCAAAGACGTTTTGCCCGCGCCTGACGGGCCGACAATTGCTGTAATACCCGCCTTAGCGGTAAACCGATATTGCGCATTTGGATTGCCGCGTATGCCCTGAACATCGACTTCAAGCATGGCGCAACTTCTGCTCGCCCATTAAACGGTCCTGCAACCATTTGAGCAAATATTCTGATCCCAAAACAGCGATAACCGAAATGCCAATCGAAATCACACTCAACAATAAAACCGTCTGTCCGCCGTCAAAACGTTGCAAGGCCGAATGGATAGCCAATGAGAATGTTTGTGTTTCACCCGGAATGTTCGCAACAAATGTGATCGTTGCACCAAACTCCCCAAGAGCCTTTGCAAACCCCAAAATGCCACCCGCGATAACCCCGGGCAACGACATGGGAAAATAAAGCAATGTAAAACGCTGCCAGCGCGTTCTACCAGCCACGGCCAACGCCTCATCTAAATCTTCGCCAACGCTTTCCAGCGACAGTCGTATGGGCCGCACAATCAGCGGAAGAGCGACAAGTCCGGCGGCCAAGCTGGCCCCAGCTGCATTGAAAGCGAAGGAAACACCAATCGGTTCAAGCAAACGGCCAATCGGGCCGGTAGGCCCGAAGACAAATAAAAGCACCAACCCGGTGACGACAGGTGGCATAACCAATGGCAGCATCAAAAATGCACTGAGCAGTTCACGGCCAAAGAACCGTTTCCGAGCAAGAATATAGGCAAGGCCAAACGCCACAGGCACGGCCCAAGTCAGCGCAAACAATGCGACCCTTAGAGAGAGAAAGATGATGGACCAAATCTCAGCCGACACTATTCACCCTCAATTGGAACAAATTCATTTGCAGCAAACTCATTTGGGACAAACCCATATTGGGCAACTATAGCACGGCCTTCGTCACTGCCAAGAAACTGCTCAAATGCATCAATGTCACGTTTGCCTGAATTTAACTTCACCGACCAATAATGGATAGCAACATGGCTTTGTTCAGGGAAAGAATAGGCAACATTCAGCTTTAAGAGTTGAGCATCCGAAGCATAAACGACGCCATACGGTGCGGCACCGATTTGCACCAGCCGAGCGGCCAAACGCACATTTTCCGTTGGCGCTAATTTATCGGACAGATCTTGCCATATCCCCAAATATTCCAGCGCTTGTTGAGCATAAATACCAGCTGGCACATGATTGGGATCAGCAATGGCCAATCGCTTATTATCCAGCTGTGTGGGTAACGCGTCAATATCTTTAATTGTGGTTGGCTGCTGGCTAACCAACACCAGACTGTTCGAGAACAAGGCCGTCAAATCGCGTTCACCAGCAACCAACTCGGCCCAATCTTTATTGGCTGAGATAAACATATCGGCAGGCGCACCGGCCTTTATTTGCCGTGCAAGACTAGAACTGCCCCCTGTCACGACAACCAATTGATCAATGTTAGAAGCATCAACAAGCGCTTGAACGACGTCGCTCAAACTTGCGGCAACAAAAATATTGGACTTGGCAATGGTCGGTGAAACAATCACCAGCCAAACCAAAAATCCAAATATCAGTCGCCGCAACATGTTCACTATTTGCCGATTTGAGACGCTTCACGTGCCAAGGCTTCGATTTTATCAAAATCACGCGCTTTGATTGCGTCCGCAGGCACAATCCAAGATCCACCAACACAAATAACATTTGGCAAGCTCAAATAGTCCATCGCGTTTTGCGGGCTAACGCCGCCAGTTGGGCAGAATTTGAGATCAGGCAATGGCGAAGAAAAACTTTTGAGCAGCTTTGCGCCGCCCACAGCTTCGGCTGGAAACAGTTTCAAATAGGAATACCCTGCTTCTGAGGCCGCCATTGCCTCAGTCGCTGTTGAAACACCTGGGAGCAACGGCACGTCATATTCCAACGCATCAGCCAACAATTTTGCTGGGGCACCGGGTGAAACCATAAATTGCGCACCTGCTTTTATCGATTGTTCAATGTGGTTTTTATCCCGCACCGTGCCAGAGCCGACAAACGCCCCCTCAACTTTTGCCATTTCTTTGATGATCGTCAACGCGTTGGGCGTGCGCAAAGTCACCTCTAAAGCAGGCAATCCACCTTTTACCAAGGCTTGAGCGAGGGGCAACGCCGCTTCAATGTCATCAAGAACAATAACCGGCACGACAGGTGCTGCGGTTAAAATGGGGGTAAGTTGAGCTACATTCTGGGCCATATTCTGCCTTTCTCCAAAGGGTCACCGCGTGTAATATGCGGAAAAATCGACATTGGTTTGGGCTTTAACACAAAGGGTCAATTGAAATACACAACAAAAATACCTAAGTTCCGCATCGATGATGCTTCTGAAAGGGCGATTTTATGGCGCAATTGATCAACTCGGTGACACAGCTTGATGAGGCTCGTGACGTTTTAAAAGGTCTGTTTGACCTTAAATTCACCAAAGCTGTCGAAAAAGAAACCGCCCCGATCTATGAACGTATCAAAGGCCAAATCCCCGAAATTGAGTGGCAATTTTATGCACCCCTGATTCGTCAAATCAATCAGCTAAAGCGCGAGAAAGATGCCGTCATCTTGGCGCACAACTATCAAACACCACAAATTTATCATGGTGTTGCGGATGTTGTTGGCGACAGTTTGCAATTAGCCATTGAAGCGACAAAGGTTGATCAATCAACGATCATCCAGTGCGGCGTGCATTTCATGGCCGAAACATCAAAACTGCTCAACCCGCAAAAAACAGTTCTTATTCCGGATGCGCGAGCGGGCTGTTCCTTGGCCTCTTCAATCACGGCAGAAGACGTTATGGCCATGCGCGAGCAATATCCCGGCGTGCCCGTTGTCACCTACGTGAACACCTCAGCCGAGGTAAAAGCAGTAACGGACATTTGCTGCACATCTTCCAACGCGCTCGACATTGTTGAAGGGTTGGATAGCGACACGATCATTATGATCCCTGATCAATATTTGGCGCAGAATACAGCCAAAAAGACCAAGAAAAAAATCATCACATGGGCGGGTGCCTGTGAAGTTCATGAAACATTCTCGGCAGCTGATATCGCCGAATTGCGCGAAGCCTATCCAACGGCGAAAATCATTGCCCACCCAGAATGCCCGACCGACGTTATTGATGCGTGTGATTTTTCTGGCTCCACTGCGGGAATGATCAATTGGGTCAAAACCAAAAAGCCAAAAAATGTCGTCATGGTCACCGAATGCTCAATGTCGGACAATGTGGCCGCGGAAACACCGGGCGTTCAGTTCCTTAAGGGCTGTAACATTTGCCCCCACATGAAGCGCATCAATTTGGAAAACATCCTTTGGTCCCTGCATACGGGTACGGAGGAAGTAACCGTTGATCCCGCGATCGCCGAAAAGGCGCGCGGCGCGGTTGAGCGCATGATTGAGTTTGGCAAAGACAAACAAGCCACCAAACGAAAAAATTAAATACTTGTAGGAATTTAAGCGAATTTGAACGCCCTCGGCCAATCTAGCCGAGGGCAATTTTTTAGTGGTCTTCCAAGTGCCCACCGACGGCAACAATTGAAAACGGCTTTCCACCAACCTGTATCGTATCTGCAATCAACAAATTGGATTTGTTGATCAAATGCAAATGTCCCTTGGCCGGATCAACCAACGCTAGATTTGCGCCGGCAAAAGTGAAGGCTGGACGCGCAGCGCTATGTCCACCCTCCATATCAATTGGCGCCATAAGCGCTGTTGATTGAACGATTTTGCCACTCAGCGCGTCAATTTTGTGCAATTTACCATCTGCAGTTAGGGCAAAGGCCATCGCTGCATTTTCAGGATCCAAATATCCAGAAACAAGCTTTGCCTCAAAAGTGAGCGCTGTGAACTGCCCTTCACCTTCAACGTCGATAAAGATCATTTTGTCTTTGCCAAAATTCCCGGCAAAAAATTGAATGTTTTGACCGCCATCAAGTCGGCCAGAACGCCCCTCACCCAACTCTTCCGGGTAAGCAAAGAAACGGGACGTTGTTAAATTCTTCTCGTCGAAAACCAAAATTCCATCAGTACAAGCAAAGGCGATTTTGTCGCCTGACGTGGCCTCGCCATGAAGGCCGTCACACTTATGCGGTTCACCTACAAGCTGCATTTCTTGATCGAGCACGCGGACGGAACTTGGCAAACTGCTGTCGCTGTCTGTTGGCGGCTCACTGATCAGCAAATGATCGTGCAACGGCACCGCGACACCGTGATGGGGCCTTGCGGATATGCCAACATCAACTGAGTATGGCGCTTTATCTTCATCTAGATCGACAAGCTGCACACTACCTGTGCCGTCCATAAATGCTGCGATTGAGTGATCATGAACCACAAAATGCGTTGGTTTATAACCGGTCAGGAACAACCCATTCCATTGCGGTTCGTCCAAATGCATATCTTTATGATCACCATGGTCGTCGTGTCCCAATCCGGTGGTTCCGAAATCAACACGTCCATTGTTGCGTTGCACGGCGAAAACCAATCCGCCATCCGCGCTTTTATACAATCGAGCTGGCGCCAATAATTCATCCCACAGCACCGGCTCTTTGCCACTCTCCAAAACGGAAATCTGTGGCCGTTCATGATCCGCCACAAAAAACCGCCACACATCGCTTTCAGCTTGTGCTGGGAAAGCACTGGAAGCGAAACCAGCAATAGCCAAGATGGCCAAAGCTCGCTGCCCCTTAGAGATTTGTTTCATTACATCACCTTTCATATATACAGTAGAAAGGTAATGTTATAATATTACATCTACCACTAAAGCAAGAACTTTGGTGGATTTTTGCGTCCTGAAATGAAAGGAAACTGTCGCGGCAAAATGAGCCGCGAACAAAGCTAGGCTTTTTTCAAAAACTCAGTCTTAAGCACAATCGTTGATTTGCCAATCCGGCATTCAACTTCAGTGTCTTTGTCCGTCGTGTGAATGTTTTTGATGGCTGTGCCACGCTTCAGCGTTTTCGACATGCCTTTAACCTTCAAGTCCTTGTTGACCTGAACATTGTCACCATCTTCAAGTTCTGCACCATTACAGTCACGTGCGCTCATAAAAAAACCTCGCTCAAAACACTGAGCGAGGCATAAACCAGTTCGACAATTATGTCGCGCAAATTCCTATTCAGGACGACCATTTGGCCAATATTTGTCGCTCCAAGTCACATCAACCCCATAAAGCGGCACGGTGGAAATTGACATTTTGGCTGATCCTTCTGCGACCTCACGGGTATGGGACAAATAGATCAGTGTGTCATTTTTCTTGTCATAAATGCGTTTGACGACAAGCTTTTTCCAAAGGAACGAACGACCTTCTTTAAAGACCTCTTCGCCATTCTTGTCCAAGTCAATCTCACCAATCGTTACAGGACCGGTCACACGACAAGCAATCGACGAGTTGGAAGGATCTTCAAACCAATTGCCTTTTTGCAATCGATCAAGAAAACCACGGTCAAAATACGCAAGATGGCAAGTAACACCGTCAATTTCACGATCTTGAACCGCTTCGATCAATATATCATTACCGACCCAATCCACCCCGATTTTGCCCACTTCATCGGCGTGGGTAGCGAATGTAAACATACACGCAGAAATAAGGGCAACGGTTGCAAAAAACTTTTTCATCTTTTTTAAATCCGGTTTGATTTCACTTGATCTTCAATTGGGAAGTGACGAGCGCATTTACAAGTCTTCACTCAAGATGAATTTAGTTCAAGTCAGCAGGGCAATCTTCATAAAGGCCAGTAATATGCAGCGATTTTGAACACATAATGCCGCCCCACTGATAACCGGTTAGCCCCTCACTATATTCAATTTGGAACCACTCATAATTGTCCATCACGACACCCGACCGTTTTGTTAAAACCACAGGTTCGCCATAGGGAAGGCTGTCAGTTTTATCATAGTCCATGCCCGGGCCAGACCGCACGATACCACCCAAAGAGAAATTGCCCATCGCTGAGACAACGCCATCACTGGAAGCGGTATTCAGTTTATTGTCACTGACCTTGTCGACATTGTTGGCTGTGCAGTTTTTCGGTGCGTCATCGTCTTTCATCAACAGCAGTTCATTCATGCCTTTGCCGTGAACCATCCAATGATGCGGCCCCACAATGACATCTGCGCCAAAGCCGGATGCAACCGGGGTTGGCGTCATTTCAATTTGCTCGCTCTCAAGCATCAAAATGGTGTTCTTGTTCATGTCATTGGGTACGAGCACCTGAATATAGGGCGTCCCCTCGTCGCACACATAAAGTGTGCCGGCGGGCATTGTCTCACCACTCGCAAATGCTGTTCCCGAAAACACCAATGCACCTACCAAACCACCAACGGTGGCACTCATCACCTTAATCATCGTTCCCTCTTCCCTTATCAATCCTTGTCAATTTGCCCTTAAGCCAACTTGCCAGCTCTTTCATTGACCGATCAATAAATGTATCTTGCCGGTCAGCAAAACGAATCTGCCAAAGCAATTAAAATTGGCCCGAAACTTTTCTGAACCGCAATTGAGAAATATCTATGACCATTTATGACAATGTCTTGAATGCAGAAGGCGCGCTAATTGTTGGTGCTGGGCTTGCGGGGTTGTTCTGTGCGCTCAAATTGGCACCTCGCCCGGTCACCGTCTTGTCGCCAAAACCTTTGGGTTTAGGGGCGTCTTCGACATGGGCACAAGGTGGCGTTGCCGCAGCCGTTGGCGAAGGCGATAGCGCAGAAGCACACGCCCGTGACACCGACATTGCAGGCGCTGGCATTGTTGATTTCGAGCTTGCACAATCTGTTGCAGCAGAAGCGGCAGAACGCATAGATGATTTGGCCAAGTGGGGCACCCCCTTTGACCGCGCAGAAGATGGCAGTTTCATTCTGTCAAAAGAAGCGGCGCACTCTGTCAATCGCGTGGTCCGCGTTTCTGGCGACCGGGCCGGACGCGAAATTATGGCAGCCTTGATTGAAGAGGTACGCAATACCCCCTCAATTCGAATTGTTGAAGGCATCACCGCCGTTGATTTAGCCCGTTCAAACGGACGGGTGATCGGCGTTTATGCCCGTAAGTTAGGTGACCGCTATGCAGAGCCGGTATTGATCCGCGCCCGGGCAACGGTTTTGGCTGCTGGCGGGCTCGGTGGCCTTTATGCGGTTACAACCAACCCACCGGGCGTTCGTGGCCACGCCATGGGCATGGCAGCCCGTGCTGGTGCCATCATAGCAGATAGCGAATTTGTTCAATTCCATCCAACGGCAATGGCCGTCGGGCAAGACCCAGCGCCATTGGCGACAGAAGCACTGCGGGGTGAAGGCGCAACATTGCTGAACGATTTGGGCGAGCGTTACATGCTTGATGTTCATGAAGACGCTGAGCTTGCCCCACGCGACGTCGTTGCCCGCGCCAATTTCCGCGAAATTCAGGCGGGACGAAAAATCTTCCTCGATACGCGAGAAGTGCTCGGCGAACGCATTTTAACGGCATTTCCAACCGTCGCCAATTATTGCAAAGAAGCGGGCATTGACCCGGTCGCTGACATGATCCCTGTCACCCCTGCCGCCCATTTCCACATGGGGGGCGTAAAAGTTGACGATCGCGGACGCTCTTCACTCGCCGGGCTTTGGGTCTGCGGGGAAGCATCATGTACAGGACTGCATGGGGCCAACCGGCTTGCATCAAACTCGCTGCTCGAAGCAGTGGTGTTTGGGTCGCGCATTGCCGAAGATATTTCTGGGCTGGAGCCGATCAACACGAGCCTCCCCCCCTATTTAGGCATTGAATGGGATGAAGCCGAGGGTCAAGAAGCCGAGCGGGTGTTGCGCAACCTCGACGCTGTGCAAAAATTACGGCACGTCATGACCAACCATGTGGGTGTGGAGCGTAATGAAGCTGGCCTCAAGCAAGCTTTGCGTGAAATTCGAGAACTAGAAGAAACCGCGAAAGACGTCACCCGATCATTCTTGAACATGACCATTTCTGCGACCTTGGTGGCAGCGGCGGCGCTTGAGCGTACCGAAAGTCGCGGCGGACATTTCAGAACAGATTTCCCTGAAAAAGACCCCGCCTTTAAGGATCACACGACCATGACGTTAACCGACGCACTTAAGATCCGCGCGTCGGTTTAATTCGAATAATCAAATTAGGCGTGGTCTTCGACCGCGCCTTCTTTTTTTATCACATCACGGATTAGCTTTTCGCGATGCTCACGCTCAGCCATGAGCTTCTTTTGAAATCTGCTTTGCACCACATCTACGGCTACCATTACGAACAGTACGAAGTAGAATGTCGATTTTGCCATTGGCAAAACAGGGAACCCAAACAGTTTTAGGTGCGCAAGGTGCCCACCTTCACTGAGCAACAATATCCCGACAAGCAGCAAGATGAACAGACCAAGTACTTGGTACATGCGATTACGTTGCAAAAATTCAGATACATAATCGCTCAACACGATCATCATGATGCCCGATAACACAATCGCGACAGCCATAACCCAGAACTGATCGGTCAACGCGATTGAAGACAGCACACTATCAAATGAGAACACCAAGTTCATCGCCACCAGCCAGAAGATCGTCATCCCAACGCTTCGCTTACGCTTATCGTCATTTGCGTCATGCAAATCATGCACCGAGATCATGTGAAAAATCTCTTGGATTGCCGTATAGATAATGAAACCGCCGCCTATCAAAACGATAAAGGCATGCACGTTCATTTCGGTTTCAATAAAACCAGTCAAACTCAGAACAAAGAATGGTTCTTGAAAAAACTCGATCAACTGCAACAATAAGAACAGCAATACGATACGAAAGATGACCGCAAGGCCAATGCCCATGCGGCGCACAAATTGTTGCTTGGATTTTTCAACCCGTTGAGACTCAAGTGAAATGTACAATAGATTGTCAAAGCCAAGAACGGCTAACAATCCAAACAACATTAAAAGCGTGAACCAGTTTTGTAATGAAAAAAGACTATCCATTTATCTTTCCGCCTATCAAATTAATTTCGAAGAACTAATGCAGATATCCAGCCGCAAACTCAACCCCATAAGAAGAGATTGAGACAACTCAATCAATCTTCATCAAGCAAATAAGCAGCAAGTGCGGATAAATCCTCTGGCGTCCAGTGGGTCAAACTCTCATTGATCACCTCGCCCATGGCGCCGCCAAGCGTATCAAAATCCGGATCAAACCCACCCGTTAACGCATCAACCAGCGTTTCAGCGTCATATCCGCGTTCCTTAAGCGTTGCTGCGTCAATTGCCGGGAAAAATGGTTTGGAACCCGTTGGGGTTCCTTTAAAATGTTGATCTGTTTGCGCTGCGCCAAAAATATTTCTCGGCGTATGGCATGCGCCGCAATGGGCTGGGCCATTGGCCAAATAGGCCCCACGGTTCCAAAGTCCGGATTTAGATATATCGGGTGTAAAGCGCTCTGGGTGGAAAAACAGGCGTTTCCAGCCCTGCATTGAAAGCCTGATATTGAACGGAAATCCAATTGAATGGTCCGCTGCCTTTTGAGCCACCGGCGCGCTGGCCATCAGTGCGACATATAAATCCACCATGTCTTGATCCGACATTTTGGTATAGCTGTCGAACGGGAACGATGGATAAAGATGTTTGTTACCCGGTGAAATCCCGTTGCTCATCGCGTGGGAAAACTCTTCTAGGCTCCAGGCCCCAATTCCGGCTTGCTTATCTGAAGTTATGTTGGGCGGAATAAAATCACCGAACGGGGTTTTAAGTGGCAATCCGCCTGCAAGGTAGGCGCCACCGCCCTCAATATCCGTGTGACACGCGACACATCCGGCAGTCCGAATGACGTAATTGCCGCGCACCACGTCGCCGGTAAGGTTGAGATTTCGCGCTGGCCCATTTACCGGCCAAAAGAAATAGGCAGCCCCAGCAAAGCCGATGACCACCAGTGCGACTAGAAACAAAAACCGACGCTGCATAATATTCTCCCCTTAGGTTGATTATTCACGCAGCGCCATCGCTGTCAAATCCGTTTAAAGCCCAAGCTCCAACAATGTCTGGATTTTTTTGGCACTTGTCTGTGCAACAACACGGCCCAATTCGTCTTTACCTTTAAAAATGACCAACGTGGATCGACGTGGAATTTTGTGCCAAGCTATCACATCGTCTGAAATCGGATTATCCCAATCTACGCGAATAATTTGAACATCTCGGTATCGCGCGTCGGCAGACTGCAAATTGCCCAGCACATTTTCTTGCTGCCGACAGGTCCCACACCAACTCGCATAAAAATCAAGCAAATAGGGTTTTCCGCTTTGCTCAGCTTTTGCTAACACAGCCGGGCTATAATCCACATAGTCGGTAGCACTTGCACTACCAACAACGGACAGCAACAGTGCCATCACGACCGAAAACTTAATCAATATTTGTCGCATCACGACCTCCTAAAAATTCTAAAGACTTACAGACAACTCAATCAACCAAAGCGGTAGATTATCCAGCGCCCAAATTTCAATTATGCGATCAATGTGAAACCAAAGGGCCAATCCAACCAACAACAAGGCAACGCCCATTATAGGCTTTGCATATTGGGAAATAGAATTAAGCGCATCCCGTCTTTGCCCAATTAACTCACGCGACCCGTAACTTAGCGCCAACACAATTGTTGCCGCCCCGAGCGAAAATACAGCCATAATCCCCAGCGCAAATAAATAGCTCTCACCTTGGCTCGCCAGCCCAATCGCGCCGCCCAATGTTGGCCCAATACAGGGTGACCACGCCACACCCAACAGCACGCCTGTTAAGGCTTGTCCAACAAGATTGCTGTCGTCAATTTCATTGATCGTCTTATTGCCGCCAACGGCCAAGCCGCCCGTAACTTTTGAAAACTGACGTTCAAACTGCGGCACTACCAAAATCACCCCAAAGGCAATCATAATGCCAGCACCGAACCGCGAAATCGCGTCTTGGTCCAGCCCAACAGTTTGCGCGACGGTGTAAACAAGAAACCCAACGATGGTAAAAGAGGCAGCAAGACCAACCGCCATCGCCACTGGCCCAAGCCTGTTTTTAGAAACAGACCCAGCCAACACAATAGGCAGCAACGGCAACACGCAAGGGTTGATCAGCGTTAGCAAACCCGCCAAATAGGCAAATACAAAGTCCAGCACTGCACCCTCTTTCAAATCACTATATAAACACTTACAGCATCAAACCAGCGGGTGCTGCTAACCTTTTGTCACAAGCGTGTGAACAAAAAAGGCTGCCCGGTTATCCCGCGCAGCCAATATTCTGATCAGTCATCAATTGCCTAGAACAGCGTTCTTGGCAACCATGTCACAATGCTTGGGAATACCCACAACAAGCCGAGTGCGATCAACTGAATAACGATAAACGGCATCACCCCGGCATAAAGATCGCTGGTCTTGAAATCAGCGGGGGCAACCCCTCGCAAATAGAACAGCGCAAACCCAAAGGGCGGCGTGAGGAAACTTGTTTGCAAGTTAATCGCAATCATAATCCCAAGCCACAATGGATCATAACCAAGCGCAATGAGGATCGGGCCAACAATTGGCACCACAACATAAATGATCTCGATGAAATCAAGGAAAAACCCAAGAAAGAACATCAATATCATCACAAGAAGAAGCGCTGAAAACGCACCGCCCGGCAGGTTGCGCAAGAACTCTGCAATCACATCATCGCCGCCAAAGCCCTTAAAGACCGTCGAAAAAAGGCCCGCTCCGATGATGATCAAAAAGACCATCGAAGACACTTTCACCGTTTCCAAGCCAACTTCTTTGAACAGGGTGAAGCTAAATTTCTTGGCACGCCACGCAAGAACAGCAGCACCCGCTGCACCCACTGCGGCAGATTCTGTTGGTGTTGCGATACCAGCTAAGATTGAACCCAACACCAAAATGATCAACATAAGGGGTGGTGCAACCGCCTGAATGAGTGTTCCAACGCTTGGCGCAGTAACGCTTTCATCTTTCATCGACGGCACATCTTGTGGCCGAATGATGGTCAGGATGAATATCCAAAGCAGATAGAGCCCGACAAGCATTAAGCCAGGGAACAAAGCCCCTGCAAACAAGTCAATTGCGGTTACCGGTTCGGGAGCCAAATTGCCTGTAAGGGCGGCCGCTTCTTCGTTCACACCCTGCAAAATACTCGCAAGCAAAACCAAAACAATAGACGGCGGGATGATCTGCCCCAACGTACCGGACGCGCAAATGATACCGCCAGCAATTTTGGGGTTGTATCCAGCCTTAAGCATCACTGGCAAACTCATCAGGCCCATGGTCACAACGGTCGCGCCAACAATGCCGGTAGACGCAGCAAGCAACGCGCCAACAATAATCACGGAATATCCAAGACCACCGCGAATTTTACCAAACAATTGACCCATCGATTCAAGCAATTGGCCAGCAATATCCGATCGCTGCAATATGACGCCCATATAGACAAACAGCGGCACTGCCACCAACGGCTCGTTTTTCATCAACGAGAATATCCGCGTTGGCGAAAGATTCAAAAATGCGAAATGAAACAGATCAAGTTGATCGCCGAGAAAGGCAAATATGATGGCCGTTCCAGCAAGCGATAACGCCACGGGAAAACCAAGGAGCAACACAAAAATCGTTACCCCGAACATTACAAAAGCTAAGATTTCTGGGGTCATGTGAGCGGCTCATCTTCGTCTTCTACCAAGCGAACACGTTCGCCGGTAATGATTGTGTCTAGCGAACGTAGCGTCATGGACAAAACCTGCAGGCCCAAAAGGATGGCCAACACTGGAATGGCTGCCTTTAAGACATAAAGTGCAGGCAAACCACCTGCTTCCGGAGATGTCTCAAGACGGGAGAATGATCTATAGAAGAAGTCCATCCCGCGCCCATAAATCAGCCACAAAACCGGGGCGGCCAAAAAGATTGAACCGAAAAAATTCACAAATGCTTTGTAGCGATCCGATGCACCCGAATAGATCAAATCGATTCGCACATGCCCATCATGCAAAAGCGTGTATCCCGCGCCGAGCATGAAAACAAATGCGTGCATCCAGATGTAAGTTTCCTGCATCCACACATCGCCATATGAAAAAACATATCGCAAAACAACAACTAAGAAGACATTTAAAACCAGCAGCAGAGCCAGCCAAGACAATACTTGACCCACCATCTCATTGATCCGATCAATGAGCCCAGCCACAAGTCTGATACCATTTATCAGCCCAGACATCGTACTCCCCCCAAAGGATATTTTCCCACTATAGGGTATAATAAAGGCGGGACCAAATGACCCCGCCAATAGGTTTAAACCATCAAAATTTAGACGGTTTTGAAGTTCGCAGAAGTCCGCGCATTCATGAATTTACCTTCAGAAATGCCTGACCATTGAACCATGCCTTCACGCCACTCAACAATTGAGTTGTAAAGTTTGGTTGCTTCTGGTGACTTTTTAGCCAATTCAGCTGTCACTTCAGGTGTACGCTCGCCAATAGCTTGCAACAACTCATCAGAATATGGCTTCAACTGAACGCCATGTTCGTCGACAAGTTTTTTCAATGACGCGTTGTTCACCGCTTGGAAACGGGACAAAATGCCCAAGTTTGTGGCCATCGCCGCTTGCTCAATTGCAGAGCGTTGCGTGTCGGTAAGACCGTCCCATGCGCCTTTATCAAAGAATGAGTCAAGAACCGTAGCTGGCTCGTGCCAACCAGGATAATAGTAGTTCTTTACAACTTTAAAGAAGCCAGCACCCAGATCAGCCGCAGGACCGATCCACTCTGTGCCGTCAATTGCGCCAGATGTTAGAGCTGGAAGCACGTCAGAACCTGGCAGCAAAACAACGTTCACGCCAAAAGTTTTCAACACTTCACCGCCAAGTCCCGGCATACGGAACTTAAGGCCGTCCAAGTCAGCAACGGTGTTGATGTCTTTAGCGAACCAGCCACCCATTTGGTTGCCGGTATTGCCCATTGGCAAGAACTTTAGACCAAGCGGATTGTAGCTTGTTTCGTCAGCAAGCTCGATGCCGCCGCCATAATAGAACCAAGCGTTCTGTTCTTGCGCGTTCAAACCATAAGGCAAAGCCGCCACGAACGAGATCGCATCAGACTTACCGCCCCAATAATATGGTGCGCCAAAGCCCATTTGTGCAGTACCAGACTGCACAGCATCAAGTGCTTCAAGACCACCAACAAGTTCGCCAGAGTGATACATCTTGATCTCAAGGCTACCTTCTGTAAGCGTATTGACCGTCTTACCGAAATTTTCAAGCGCTGCGCCCAAAAGGCCAGCTTTACCAAAAGCCGAAACGCCGACCCATTGCTGGCGACCTTGCGACAATGCTGGCGATGCCAACGTTGCGGCACCGGCGGCACCGGCTACGGTTACACCTGCTTTTTTGAAAAACTCACGTCTTTTCATTCGTTCCTCCCAAATCATTCAAATTCATTGCAGCGGCAAAACCCCGCGCAAAAGTAAACAAGGCCCAAACGCGTTTCGCCTGCACCTTGGCCCACAGTCCAACCGTATTTTTTACAACTTTCAAGCAGAAACAGCACCACATGCGGATTTCTGGGTAGATGAATTCGCCTAGATACAAAAATTACCCATAAATACGGAGATCACCGTGAGAAAAAATGTTAAATTGTTGAACCACTGTTCTTGAGAACCATGCAAAATGACCTTTCGGCAACAAATTCTTGCGCTCACCACCATCCCGCTTTTGCTGGCAATTCTTGCCATTACAACATTGGTGACCTGGCAATCTAGCCAATTGTCAAAAGAAGGTATTCAAACGTTTGAGCAATCGATGCTGAACGCCAAGCAGGACGAACTTCAAAACTATATTGAAATGGCTCTCACCGCCATTAATCCAATATATCTAAATGCCAGCCCTGACGACGAAATCGCAAAAGAGCAGGTCAAACTGATCCTCAAACGTTTGAGTTTTGGCGAAGACGGCTATTTCTACGTCTATCATTATGACGGCACGAATGTTGTCCATCCTCGCCAGCCATTTCGGGTTGGCAAAAACTGGGCAGATCATCCAGATGTCGCAGCACTTTTAAATTACGCAAAGAACGGCGGCGGCTACCATCGCTATGTCTGGGAAAAGCCTTCATCCAATGAAAGTTCTGATAAACTGGGATACGCCGTAGGGCTTGAAAAATGGCAGTGGATGATCGGTACCGGCGCTTACATTGACGACATTTTGGAACAAACCGAGGCGGCCAATCAGAGCCTGAGCAACACAGTGAACCAAACTTTTTGGTTGGTTGCCTTGATCACTGTACCTGCGGTTTTCGCGGTGTTTGGCACCGGCATTATCATGAACTTGCGCGAGCGCCGCTTGGCAGACGGCAAGCTTAAAGAACTTACCCAACGTATCGTTGATACCCAAGAAGAAGAACGGTCGCGAATTGCTCGCGAGCTGCATGACGGGATAAGCCAAAACATGGTGGGGGTTCGCTATGTGCTCGACCTTGCAGAACGACAGGTACGGGAAGGCAAAAGCACAGCCCTTGAAACCATTGAACGTGGCGCGGGTGCGCTAAATACCGCCATTAAAGAAGTCCGCCGCATATCCCATGATTTACGGCCCGGGCAACTTGATGATTTGGGTTTAAGTGCCGCATTAGAATCGCTGATCAGCAACTTTGAAGAACGCACCGACATTGTTGTTGATTTTGAAAGCGTTGCCTTCAAAAACGTTCTCCCGTTCGACGCCAAAACCGCAATCTATCGTATTGCCCAAGAAGCGCTGAGCAACATCGAACGGCATTCAGGCGCCGACCATGTCAAACTCGTCCTTAAAAGCAACAATTCAGGGCTAGAGATGAAAATCATCGATAACGGTCGTGGATTTGTTGCCCAGCAAAACCCAAAAGACAAAACTGTTGGCCCGTCCGGCGGCCTCGGGCTACGTAATATGCAGGAACGGATGGAACACTTTGGCGGCAATCTAGATGTGTTGAGCACACCAAAAGGCACTAGACTTGTTGCGCGGTTGCCACGGTCCATTTATCTCACCAACACCAAAGAACCAACGGAGATGCAAGACGCATGAACACACCTATCAAAGTGATGTTGATCGACGACCACCCATTGGTGCTAGAAGGCATTCGCTCCGTATTGGAGACGTACGACCACATCGAAGTGGTCGGCGCACAACCCTCAGCCAAAACCGGCCTTGGGGTTGCTCGAAACACACTGCCGGACGTGGTGTTGATGGACATCAACATGCCCGAAATGAACGGCATTGACGCGATCGAACTCTTCAAAGATCAATTGCCAAACACCAAATTGCTAATGCTTTCAATGCATGATAGCCGAGAATATATTTCAACGTCCACCATGTATGGGGCGTCCGGTTATGTGCTAAAGGATGTTTCGACGTCAGAAATCGTTACCGCAATTGAAACGGTTGCTGCAGGCGGCACTTACTTTTCGACCGGTGTTTCACAAGTTTTAATGGGCGAAGACACCAAACAAAGCGTCAGCTCGCTCCTCACCACACGAGAACAAGCCGTTCTATTGTTGGTTGCGGAAGGGTTCTCCAACAAGGACGTGGCGGTGAAATTGGATATCTCTATCAGAACGGTCGAAACCCACCGCAAAAACATCAAGAAGAAACTCGGTATTGCAACGACAGCAGGCTTAACCAGATATGTCATCGCCAATGGACTATCCAGTATTTGATTTAGCCCGTTTTCGCCAATTTATGCGCGGCAAACTCAGCAATAACCGCTGAAGGTTTTCCAGTTGGTTTGCCAAAATAATAGCCTTGCAAAATATCGCACCCTGCCGTTTTCAAAGCCTGAACCTGCTCCTTGGTTTCCACGCCTTCCGCAACGACTTTAAGTTGGAGTGACTTGGACAGTCCAATAACGCAATGCACGACGGCATCGTCAGCCTCGCCCAGCTTAAAATTTGTAATGAACGAGCGATCAATTTTCAACTTGGTCAAAGGAAGCCGCGTCAAATAGCTCAGCGACGAATAGCCAGTGCCAAAATCGTCCATTGCAATACCAACACCAAGCTGGCGCAATTCGTCCAGCGTCTCGCGAACCTTTACCGTGTCAAAAACCAACACGCCTTCAGTGATCTCCAATTCGAGCCGTTTGGGCTCAAGTCCACTTTTATTTAGCGCGTCACGCACGCAGGTCACAATCTGTGCGTCACGCAATTGCAAGGGTGAAAGATTGACGGCAATCGTGAGGTCGCCCCCCCAGCGCGCGGCTTCGGTGCAGGCCGTTTCAAGTGCCCACATGCCAAGCGGTTGAATCAATCCGCTTTGTTCCGCAACATTGATAAATTCCTCTGGGGAAATGGGGCCTAGTTCTGAATGCGTCCACCGCGCAAGCGCTTCAAAACCAACAAGTTGGCCAGTTTTAGCCATCACTTGAGGCTGAAAATGCAATTGCAATTCACCCCCACTTATTGCCGTACGCAGATCACGCTCTAACCGGAACTTGTGCTTTTGTATCTGTTCCAATTCAAGCGTGAATACCGACCATCTACCACGCCCGTTTTCTTTAGCATTATAAAGGGCCAAATCACTTCGTTTGAGCAATTGGTCACTATCCAAGGCGTGAAATGGATAAGTCGCAGCTCCAATTGATATATTGGCAACGATATTGTTTTGTTCAATCATAAATGGCGGCACCATTGCACCCACCAAATTGTTGCAAATACGGTCAAGTCGACCCCGAATAAATTGATCGCGCAAAATCACCACAAATTCGTCACCGGACAGCCGGTAAACAAGATCATCTTGCCAAAGCTGTTGTTTTATCCGATTTCCGACCTCTTTCAGCACAGCATCGCCCGCGCCGTGTCCATAAAGGTCATTAATTTGCTTGAACTTATCTACATCGATACTCAAAAGGGCGATCTCGCTACCCTTCGTGGATGCCTCCTGAACCAATCGGGGTAAATCCATATGGAACCGGCGTCTGTTGGGCAATCCAGTTAGAGAATCAAAGAAAGCGAGCTTTATGGCTTCTTTTTCCGCCTTGCGCCGCTGACGCCCCCAATAAAACAGCGTGACCATGACAACCAGCGCCAAGAAAGCCAAAATGGTGGCCGTAATGAAACTGGTGAATTGAACACCGCGTTCCATAACCCCTTCAATTTGATGCCGGTCCACTTCAATACTCACAACGCCGCGCGGCACACCAAACTTGGTCATGGGGATAATCACAACCAACGAAGACTTGCCATTGCGATCATCAGGACTGTGCATAAATACCACAGTCTTCAACTCGCGCATTGAGCTTCGAACAGCCGCATCAAAATCCACATCGTCGAATGAGCGCAGCCGGGGCATCCCACCTGCGATAAACACTTCGCCGAATTTGGTGAAAACCACGTAGCCGTTAATTTGGCCGAAATGGTCAACCGACTGAAACTCAACCGGATGGAACAGGTCCACATCGGTCGATCTTTCGCTATCTCCATGCAAAATTGAAGCGGCGATCTTGTCGGTAATATTAGTCTCGAACTCTACTGGTTCTCCGGGCAGATCAAATTGGGTCTTTAAGGTCGCAAGCCAATCACGCGCAAGCAAGCGTGCATCTAATGACGACAGGTCCTGGACGATGGCAGGCGCTAGGAACGCCGACGTGAAAACCAACATCAAGAACGCCGATAGAATTAACGCAAAAGAACCCAAAAAGCCGAACCGACTCATAAATACCTCAAATAATATCTATCGACAATTAGACCAGCTAAATGTGACAGATACATAACTATTTGGGCTTTACAGTCATGTTAAGTAATTGTTAATAATAGATATTATTGGAAATCAACTACTTGGGAAGTTGTCTAAAGAACAAAAAAATCATCAAGGCCGCAAGCGCACCAAGCAACTGCGCACCGATAAATGGCATAACCGACATCGGGGCGATGCCTGCAAAACTGTCTGAAAGACTGCGGGCAATCGTAACAGCGGGATTGGCAAAAGAAGTACTTGCGGTAAACCAATATGCCGATGTGATGTATAGACCCACCACGCTCGCAACGGCCTCTCTTTTGAACTTCACGGCCAAGAATATGACCAAGATCAGCCCAAAGGTCGCGACAAATTCTGAAAACCACTGCCCTTGCCCAAACCTGTCTTTTTGCGATATTTGCAGAACCTGTTCAGCGAACATCATATGCGCGCACCAAACACCAACCAAGCCGCCAATGATCTGAACAGCGATATAGGGCAACGCGTCAAAACGTTTTAGGTCGCCATTTAACGCCATCACCATGGTCACCGCTGGGTTGAAATGCGCCCCAGAGATCGGTCCCAATATGGTGATGAGCACAAATAGGATGGCCCCGGTTGGAATCGTGTTACCCAGCAATGCAATCGCGATGTTTCCATCTGCCAAGCGTTCGGCCATGATGCCAGAGCCAACTACCGTCGCGAGCAGAAAAGCAGTGCCCAAAAACTCTGCAAGTAAAGTCTGAGAACGGCTAAACATATTACACCCAAAACCCGTTGTTTTAGGTGCTTTAATGCGCCTTGGTGACAGTTAGATGACACCCAAGGCCCGCTAGACGTTTCGACCGCGATAAGACATGCCCAGCCCATCGGCCATTTTCACGGCAATTCTTTTCAACTCATCATCGGGCAAATCGCCAGTAATGGAGAAAGCAACCTTTTGGTTAAGCCACACACAAGTCGTTTTGTCTTCACCGTGGAAAAACCAATATCCCAATTCATCGAGTTCTTGTTGATGGGCCTGCACATAAACTGAAACCCTTATGGCATTAGCGCCTTCATAGGTCATCAAAGCTGCAGGTGCGCCGCCTTGCCCCACCAGTCTAGCGCCAACAAACGTCAAATCATTTGCGCTCAAATCCGGAATTGCAACGTTCACACCTACGCGTTTTCGCAACCAACTTGCGGCTTGCTCTGTGCTGTCCAATCCAAACTCACCGGGCCGGTTTTCATCAATTGCAAATATTTCGTGCGCTTCATTGGCCCACGCTGCCACTTGCAGTTGAAATTTGTCTTTTGGCATAAAAGGCAATTGAGAAAGCGAAAGCCCTCCCCCAAATCCAATAGCCAACAAAAGACAGGCCGCAAGCGCATAGCGCGTCAACTGTCGCCAACGTTGATTGTCATTTTGCGCTTCCAACGGTGCAGCTTCAAACACTTCTTCACCTAAATCAAAAGCATCCCGAAGGGCCGCATCATTTTGTTGCCACTCATCGACCCGCTGCTTCGCATCCGGGTTTGCGGCCAGATAGGCTTCAACCTGTTTTCGCGCGTCCTGTGGCAATTCCCCATCAACATAGGCAACCAACATATCGTCAGAAATGTTCATCTTGCTTCACCTTTTTGTTGACGCTCACCATTCATAATAGAGCGAAGATGGTCCCTCGCCCGTGCCAGACGCGACATAATTGTACCTTTTTGGACATTCAATATATCGGCGGCCTCTGCGTAACTAAGTCCTTCAACGGCCACCAGCATTAGTATCTCTTGGTGTTCTTTGGATAAAAAATGCATGGCCGCACGTACATCGGTCAACTCCATCACCCCATCCTGGCGCGGGGCTTCAGCCAAGTTTTCAAGCTCTTCAATATCGGCTGTAGGTCGGACTTTAACCACCTGATTGCGATAAACATTGTGCATGATTTTAAACAACCAAGCGCGCGGATTATTGGGTTGACGAAATAGCGATTTTTTTCGGATCGCCCGTTCAAGACAGTCTTGAACCAAATCATCTGCCCGCTCCGGCGCACCGGTAAGCGTTCGCGCAAATCTTTGCAGCGCGGGAATATGAACCACAAACTGATCTTCCAGCCGAAAATTCAAACTTTGTTCTCCCAAGCCTCGCTGGAACATGCCCCGCCACAAATTGGCGAGGCATCTATTGCCATCATATCAGAGAAATGCCGTCAATTAATACATTGATGGTTTGGCGACGTGCCATACACCACCAACGCCGTCACCGCTAACATCACCTGGCTCGCTATCACCTACCCATAAGTAAAGCGGCTGGCCTTTATAGGCCCAAACTTTTGTGCCGTCATTTCGCGCAACAACAGAATAGTCACCCTCATGCTCGTCTTCTTCGGCAAATAGCGGCGGCCAGTTTTGCGCACACTGGTCATAACAATTTGAAACGCCGTCACTGTCTTTATCAAACGTATAAAGCGTCATATTGTTTTTGTCGGCCAATACTTCACCCATGTCGGTTTTGTATTTTTGCACCGGAATGTGCCCTGCGGCCAACGCGATACCGCCAATGCTTGCAAACATTAGTGCGGCTGCTGAAATTTTTGAAATAATTGTCTTAGTCATAATTGTCGTGGTCATAATTGTCTCCCATATTTTGCTTCGATACTAAGACAACAGAATTCAGCGAAATTTATTCCCAACAATTTCAAAAAAATTTCAATTGCTCAAAAATAAGAGCACCTTTGGAGAACCAAAGATGCCCTATTAGCATTCAAAATGGGAGGCATTTTGCCCTGCTATTTTTATTCGGCGGCGTCTGTTCCAACGATGCCGCGTTCCACTTGCTCACGCTCGATAGATTCAAACAACGCGCGGAAGTTACCTTCGCCAAATCCTTCATCACCCTTGCGCTGAATGAATTCAAAGAAGATTGGGCCGATGACCGTTTTGGAAAATATCTGCAATAGAATTTTAGTCATACCGCCGTTCAATACACCTTCGCCGTCAATCAGAATGCCGTGCTTCATCATGCGATCAAGCGGCTCGTCATGACCGTTCACCCGGTCATGTGACATTTGATAATAGGTCTTTGGTGGACCCGGCATGAACTTAAGCTCATTTTCAGCCAGTTTATCTGTGCTGTCATAAATATGATCGCAACCCACAGCGATATGCTGAATGCCTTCGCCTTTGTATTTTCTCAAATACTCTTCAATTTGGCTCGTGTCGTCTTTCGACTCATTCAATGGGATGCGGATTTTGCCACATGGCGATGTAATCGCGCGGCTAACCAACCCGGTAAATTTGCCATCAATGTCGAAGAAATGAATTTGCTCGAAATTGAAAAGGTTGCGGTAAAAATCCCACCACTTGTCCATATTTCCGCGGAACACATTATGTGTGAGGTGATCCAAATAGTAAAAACCCACGCCTTCAGGACGAGGATTTACTTCACCTAGCCATTCGAAGTCAGCTTCGTAAGCAGAACCTTTTTCGCCATAGCTATCCACGAAATACAACAGCGAACCGCCAATACCCAAAATTGCTGGCGCATCGATACATTTGTCATCGCCAGTATAAGGTTCCGCGCCATTTTTCACCGCGTAATCGAACGCATGTTGGGCGTCAACAACGCGCCATGCCATTGAAGGGGCACATGGGCCGTGTAGATCAACGAAGCGACCACCAAAGCTGTCTTTTTCGCCGTTCAAGATGTAGTTCACATCACCTTGACGCCAAAGCCAGATTTTCTTGGTCTTATGTTTTGCGACAGCAACGTAACCCATTTTAGTGAAAAGCTCTTCAAGCTTTTCGGGTTCGTCATGTGCAAATTCGACAAATTCAAAACCGTCGGTGCCTGCTGGATTTTTCTCAGAAATCGTCGCAACCGGCGCGTCGTGAGGAAATGGTCCCATTTTAAATTCTCCCTATCATTTTACGTTGAAACGATTATCGCGCAAAAAACATGCAAGAGGCTTGCAAAATTTCACCTAAACAGAAATTATATGCAAGAACTGTGCAATTATGAAGGATAATTCACACACTATGAGCACACTTGATCAATTCGATCGCGCAATCCTGGCTTTATTGCAGGATGACGCGCGACTAACCAACAATGAATTATCCGAACAGGTAAACCTTTCCGCATCCCAATGTTCAAGACGACGGTCTCGGCTGGAAGATGACGGACTGATCGCCGGCTATCACGCCAAGCTGAACCGGGAAAAAGTCGGGCTGGACATTGTTACGATCATCAATGTCACCCTGGCCACCCACAATCCCAACAATTCAAAACGCTTCGCCGCCCTCATTTTAAACTTGCCCGAAGTGCAAGAAGCGCACGCCTTAACCGGAGAAATGGACTATTTCATCAAAGTGGTCGCAAAGGACTTGAACGAGCTACGAGAATTCGTCAACGACGTGCTGTTGCCCCACGAGTCAGTTCAGAATGTGAAGACCTCCATCGTTCTGGAAACGCTCAAGGACACGTCAAACTTGCCGGTGGGGTGAACAGGTAATGCACACGACTTTCCCTCCATCTCAAACCGTCATTCCCGCGAAAGCGGGAATCCAGGCAGGAGGTTTATCAGCAAAGGCGCCGCAGTTCATAGATATTCACGACTGGATCCCGGACTAAATCCGGGATGACGACTGTGCGTGGTGAGACATCTGTTCCATTCTGTCAGCATCATTCTCCCCTTCCTCATCCTGAGCTTGTCGAAGGATAAAACCGCAATGCACTACTTCCCATGGTTCGCCCTTCGACAAGCTCAGGGTGAGGCTCACCATGAGGGCGGATGGATATCACGCACCAACACGTTAGCCGCGTATGAAGGGAGGAACGGCCATCGCATATGTAACCTCACCTACTTCGTCATACTCAGGCTTCACCCGAGTGTCCAAACGCCGGGTCAATTCGGCTCTCACCGTTTCAATTGGCAACACTAAGTTAAATGGATGTGTAACATGGACCCTCGGATGACGAGAGAGAAGAGATGGCAAGATTGAGCCCAAACGACCAATTATCTGCCGCACGGCCAAAGCCGGTTCACGGGAGGGAATTGTTTTTCAGTTTGACCAAGCTTCGTGCATTTGAGATGATAATTTAATGGCACAAATAGACAAATTATCCACAAATGTATCGATCCGCACTCCAATAAAATCGGACGTGATGGACCGCCTCGACTACGGATTCTCTAACGAAATTCGAACTATGTATGGCGTTCCTTCGGGACCAGTCCCGAAAATGCAGTTGGAACATGCGCGGGAGTGGTTTGACCGATTATCAAAACATCCTTGTGCGTGGAGTATTACATTCAGCGGACGACTTGTCGGCGAAGCGCGTTTGGATAACGTCGATCAACATGACAGGCGAGCGCGAATGGCAATTGGTCTTTTTGGAGAGGCCGACCTTAACAAAGGCATCGGACGACGAGCTATAAAACTTGTACTCAAACATGGATTTGAGGTGCTAGATCTGCACCGGATCGACCTTCGCGTCCTCGCCTTTAATAAGCGTGCAATTCGATGCTATTTAGCATGCGGTTTTATTCAAGAAGGTATTGAAAGAGAGTCCGCCAATATAGCCGGAAAGTGGCACGATGACGTGATGATGAGTATATTGGACCGAGAGTTCAGCAATCATGGATAGCTAACATTTGCATAGCAGAATTCAACTACCGCAAAATCCACAAAGCCACCAATCCACTTTTGATAGCCGAACCCATCACCCCTCAGGAGCAAACATATCCGGATGCGCAGCCTTAAATGCAGGATGCTGATTGCAGTTTTCTTCAATTACCAAAATGCGCTCCATCGCTGAAAGGTCGACCTCCCAGCGCCGCGCATTGTAAAGTTGCGGCATCAGGCAGATATCCGCCATGCTTGGCGCATCACCAAACGAAAATTTACTTTCCGTTTGGTGGCTCAACATCCCCTCATAAGCCTCAAGACCTTGGCCGATAAAGTGCTGAAACCAGTCTAGGCGGATTTTATCGCCATCATCGCCAAGGCCCATCGCATATTTCACAACACCTAAATTGCACACCGGGTGAATATCCATGGCAATCGCGTGAGAAAGTGCCCTCACCCGTTGGCGGTCCACTGCATCCCCTGGCACCAAACCGGCTTCGGGATGCTTTTCGGCCAAATACTCAATGGTGGCGAGTGATTGGGTGAATAGCATGCCATCCAGCTCAATCGTTGGCACCAAACCTTGCGGGTTTAGGGTCCGATATGACTCGCTCTTATGTTCGCCCTTAAGCAAATCAACGATCACGCGGTCATATTCAATTCCGCATATACCGAACGCGATGCGCAAGCGATAGGCGGCGGATGAGCGCCAATAGTCATAAAGCACAGGCTTTGTCATAGTGGCGCTCCTACCAACTTATCCAAATTTGACGATCTTTTGGTCAACCGCACCAAAAATAGTCGATCCATCATCATTGAGCATTTCAATGCGCACCTGATCACCGAATTTCATAAATTCAGTTTTTGGCGCACCATCATTGATCGTTTCAATCATGCGGATTTCCGCGATACAAGAATAACCCAATCCGCCATCGCGAACTGGCTTACCTGGCGTGCCATCACTGTCTTTGTTCGACACAGTGCCTGAGCCAATAATTGCGCCAGCTGCAACGTGCCGCGTTTTAGCCGCGTGGGCAACGATTTTTGGGAAATTAAACGTCATATCAACGCCCGCATTGGCTTTGCCAAACGCGTCGCCATTATAATGCACCAACATGTCCCGATGGACTTTGCCATCAGCCCAATGGTCGCCCAATTCGTCCGGGGTCACGGCCACAGGTGCAAAGGCGGTTGCGCCTTTTGATTGGAAAAAGCCAAAGCCTTTTGCCAATTCGCCGGGGATCAAAGCGCGATAGCTCACGTCGTTGAGCAACACGATTAGTTTGATCTTATCTGCCGCATCGTCCGGTGAAATACCCATATGCAAGTCATCACAGATCACGCCGATTTCCGCTTCCATGTCGATGCCCCAACTTTCAGAGCCGACTTCAACATCTTGGTTTGCCCCAAGCATCGCGTCTGGCGCACCCATATACATCAATGGATCTTCCCAAAAACTGGCCGGAAGGTCCGCGCCGCGCGCTTTGCGCACCAATTCAACGTGATTGACATATGCAGACCCATCAGCCCACTGGCTTGGGTTTGGCAAAGGCGCCATTGCTTTGGTCACATCAAAAGCTTCGCCCACACTTGCGTCACCATTGATTTTGTCAGAAAGCGCCTGCAAACCGGGTTCAGCCTTCGACCAATTGTCAATCGCGTCCCGCATGGTCACTGCCACGTCGTTAGCTGAAACATAGCGCTTCAAATCAGTGCTAACCACAACGAGTTCGCCATAACGCGAACCATTTGAAAGAGTTGCAAGTTTCATAAAATCAGTCCCACTTTCCTTCTGGGGTGCCATCAAAGTGGCTCTTAAGATCAGCCCAGCAATCGATGTAATCGTCTTGTTGTGTTTCTAGCGTCGCAGCATATTCAGTCAAGAGCTGAGGGAAGCGCGTTTCAAACATAAAGGCCATCGTGTCTTTAAGTTTGTGCGGCTTTAGCTCAGTCGTAGAAGCTTTGTAAAATCCGCCAGCGTCCGGCCCATGCGGCAACATCATATTGTGCAAGCTCATGCCCCCGGGCACAAAACCCTCTTCTTTCGCATCATACTGCCCATGGATAAGACCCATAAATTCGCTCATGATGTTGCGGTGATACCAAGGGGGGCGGAACGTGTGTTCTGCCACCAACCAGCGCGGTGGGAAAATCACGAAATCAATATTCGCCGTACCGTCTTCACCGGATGGCGCGGTCAACACCGTAAAAATTGACGGATCAGGATGGTCAAACAGAATTGAGCCAACCGGTGAATAGGTCGCCAAATCATATTTGTATGGCGTGTAATTGCCGTGCCACGCGACAACGTCCAAAGGTGAATGGGGGATTTGTGTTTCGTAAAACTTGCCACACCATTTAACGATCACCCGGCAAGGCGTGTCTTTTTCCTCGTAGGCCGCAACAGGCGTTTTAAAATCACGCGGATTTGCAAGGCAGTTCGCACCAATCGGGCCACGATCCGGCAGCGTGAATTTCGCGCCGTAATTCTCGCACATATAGCCTCGACACGGCCCTTCAACGCTAACTTTGAACACCATACCACGTGGGATGACCACGATTTCGCCCGGCGTAACATCGAACTTGCCCATCTCGGTAAAAATGTGAAGGCTGCCCATCTCTGGCACCAGCAACAGTTCAGCATCGGCATTGAAAAAATGATCGTCTTCCATCGACGCATTAAACGCGTAAACATGGCTTGCCATGCCAACTTGGGTGAATACGTCCCCTGCGGTGGTAATAGTTTTCACCCCGGCCAGAAAATCCGTTTTCTCCTCAGGCATAGGCACTGGATCCCAGCGCGTTTGCCCAATCGGCATCTCACCCTTCATCTGGTGCGGCGCGGTTTTCCAAAGCGGCAGATCAAAAGGCGTGAACCTTGTTGTGTGCCTTACACTTGGCCGAATGCGATATAACCAAGACCGTTCGTTGGTGCCCCTTGGCGCTGTAAATGGCGAGCCAGAAAGCTGCTCGGCATAAAGGCCATAAGCGCATTTTTGTGGACTATTCTGGCCCTGCGGCAGCGCACCCGGCAGCGCCTCAGTTTCAAAATCATTGCCAAAACCTGGCATGTAATCAAGATCATTTTTGCTCATAATAACACCGCTGGACCCTATCTAATTTTTCCAAAGGCAAAATTGTGGTTGCACATGTAACCATCCATTATGTAACTATCAATCTGTTGGAGGACAATGATGAACGACCACAATACCGAAAATGATGGCATTTTAGCGCTGGAAAAGTTCCTGCCCTATCGGCTAAACCGCGCGGCTGAACGGGTCAGCCTACGCTTCGCGCAGGAATATAAACGCAGATATGGCCTCACCCGTCCAGAGTGGCGCACCTTTGCAACCATTGGCCAATTCGGCTCCATTACCGCCAGAGAAATCTGCGATCATTCGCCAATGCATAAAACAAAGGTATCTCGGGCCGTTTTTTCACTGGAAAAACGCCGTTGGATCAAACGCACACAAGACCCGCAAGACCGGCGATTGGAGCATCTAGAGCTTACAAATGTCGGCCAAGCCACCTATAAGGATTTGGTCAAATCCGCCAAAACGTTTGAGACAAATTTCACTGATTCCATAGGTGCAGCAGACGCCGAACTTTTGCTCAAAGCACTGAACGCCATCGAAAGACGATTTGCCGACTAGGGCTTCTATCCAAGACACAAAATTGCATCAAATGTCTTTTTGCTCTATTTGGCAGGTAAAAAACATGATTTGGCAGGTGAAACACATGGCCTTTATGTTCGAATAACCAAATCGTGCATAAAACAGCAGCGCAAGAAAACAAAGCGAGCCAAAATGTCCCAATCTCCTTTTAAAGCCTATGACGTACGTGGCCTGATCCCAGAGCAAATGAATGTGCCATTTGCCTACCGATTTGGCCAAGCAGTTGCACATCAACTTGCCGCAAAAACAATTGTCGTGGGACATGATATGCGCCTGGATAGCGCACCATTTGCCAGCGCCATCATTCAAGGCCTGCAAGATAGCGGCGTCGATGTGTTGCCAGTTGGGCAATGCGGCACCGAAGAAGTCTATTTCCACACCGACAATAGTGGCGCTGATGGCGGATTAATGGTGACAGCAAGTCATAACCCGCAAAATTATAACGGCATCAAAATGGTACTAAAGGGCGCAAAAGCAGCAACCCGCGACAATGCGCTAAAGCCATTAGAAGACGCTGTGATGAGCGACCGTGTTTTTGAGAATGTCGCTTACGAAAAGCGCGGCAAAAACCTTCCAACGCTAGACCGCTCAAAATATATTGCTCGACTTTTGGATCAAGTAAAAGATGTTGACCTAAAGCCGCTTAAAATTGTTTGCCATGCAGGCAATGGTTGTGCCGGGGCAGTGATTGACGCGTTGGAAGAACATCTTCCCTTTACTTTCATCAAAATCGACCATGAGGCCGACGGCAATCTGCCAAACGGCATTCCAAACCCTCTTTTGCCGGAAAAGCGCGCCAAAGCCGCGAATGCAGTGAAAGAACATGGCGCGGATTTGGGCATTGCTTGGGACGGTGATTTTGATCGTTGCTTCTTTTACGATCACACGGGCGAGTTTGTTGAAGGCTATTACCTTGTTGGCCTAATCGCACAAACGCTGTTGCGCGCAAGCCCGGGTGGCAAAATCATTTATGATCCGCGCCTCACATGGAACACTGTTGATGTGGTGGAAGCAGCAGGTGGCACACCTATCGTATCAAAAACCGGCCATGCATTTTTCAAGCAAATCATGCGCGAAGAAAAAGCAATTTACGGCGGCGAGATGAGCGCTCATCACTATTTCGATGATTTCAGTTATTGCGATACAGGCATGTTGCCTTGGTTGGCCATTGTTTCTGAAATCTCAGCGAGCGGCAAAACGCTCAAAGAAATGGTGCAGGAACGCATTCAAAAGTTCCCTTGCTCTGGCGAGATCAACTTCACGGTCAATGATGCGCCAAAAATCATCGCCAACATTGAAGCAACATATGCACCCGACGCGCTAAAGGTTGAACATATTGACGGATTAAGTGTTGAATATGAAAACTGGCGTTTCAACATCCGTTCATCAAACACAGAACCGCTTTTGCGCATCAACGTTGAAACCCGTGGCGACAAAGCATTGGTTGAACAAAAAGTTGCAGAGCTCACCAAGCTTATTAAAGCTGAGTAACAGACAAAAAACGCGCGGCGCATCAACGC